>JBGPSX010000190.1:0-7409 GCA_041490325.1 Bryobacteraceae bacterium
GAAGGAGGAGATTCTCGAGTTTCTGGCCACTCGCGTTGCCAAGTGGTGGCTCCCCGACGACATCATATTTGTGGATGCGGTGCCGAAAACCAGCGTAGGGAAGTTCAACAAGCGCGCGTTGCGGGAGCAATTCAAGGACTATAGGCTGCCGTCTTAGTCCAGGAACCACCGCTTCCACGCGGTCACGGCTCAGAATCGGCGCTAACGCACCTAATCGCGAGCAACGGTATCCGGACCTGACAGAGCCGTGACCGCAGGGAGCGGTTTCAATAATCTTCCTTAGGAGTGCCAGTTCCGTCTCCGGGCAATCGCAAACAGCATACCGGCCGCTCCCAGGACAATCAGCAGTGTCGTCGAAGGCTCCGGTACCGCCGCAGCGTCAACATAACTCGTGTGGACCGGATCCAGCAGAAATGCGCTCAGCTTTCCGTCGAACATCCCAGTGCCGACGATCTGCCCCGCATTGTTGATTCCATAAGCCTGCTGCAATTCCCAACCCGACCCGTAGCCGACCAGCGCGTTCAAGTCCAGCATCACTCCGTTTACGAACAAGAAAGCGCAGGGATTCTCCTCGCTGTCCGACCAACTGTAGCCCACGATGCCGCCGCTGTCGTTGATGCCGTACGCATAGCTGCTGCCGCCGTCCAGCGTCCCCAGATCGGTAAGCTTGCCGCCGGTGGTCATAAACGCGTGCTCGTATCCGCTTGCGATCGCCGAATGTCCCACCACCTCGCCGTTATCGTTGATATCGGTCGCGTAGCTGTTGGCGCCGCCCAGCGTACCGAGCTGCATCATGCCGCTGCCCGCGCTCCAAATGAATCCGCGAAACCCGCCCCAGGCGGTGCTGCCATTCCCAACCACGATGCCCGCTTCATTGACGCCGTAAGCCGCGCTCCAGTCTCCGCCCGCCAAGGTACCCAGATCCTGATAGCCACCGTTGGCGAATACGAATGCATGACCGTTGCCGCCAACTACTACACCGGAGTCATTGATTCCAGTGCCAAACGTCCCGGCCCCCATATCAGTGGATCCCGAGCCGCTCCAGATCCACCCGTGCGCTTCCCCGTTTTGATACGAAGTGCCGACAATCAGGCCTGAATTATTGATCCCAAATGCGTAAGCATCGGAACTTGAGGGCGAAACATTTTGGACTCCGCCGCCTTTAGATGTAACAAACGATTGCTCGGTCCCCGTTGGCGTTTGTGCCCACCCGATCACCGACCCCGAGTCGTTGATCCGGTACCCAGTAGATTCGGAGCCTCCCATACCGCCCAAATTAATGACCGAATAAACGGGATTTGCGGCGAGCATCGCGCTAAAGGTGAGTAAAAGTCCGACGGCTTTCATGGCAACCTGAGTATCACACGCAAGCTGGCAACAATAGCTTACCCGAAGTTCTCATTTTTCGAGCAGCCGAGTTGGGCCAGAAATACTATTCCTGTGGGGGGGGTATATGGTCCTGAGCCAGCGCGGCCGGCGGCGCAAACCGTTTTTGGAACACTTATAGTTCGCCGTCCACGGCAAGTCGTCTGTGGTAGCGGACTGCTCGATCACTGCAACCCTGCCTTGCCCAAGCGCTATTACCGGCCCACTGAGGAAGGCCGGGCTTGCTCCGCCGCTTGACCGAAAAAGGCGCGGCGTAAGCCTCCACCGGCACCAGCTCCCAAGTCCTTAGTAACCTGTTCCCATGCCTATCGATCCGTCGATACTGAATGAAGTCGAACACCTGCGCGAGCTTCATGACAAAGAAAAACGTGCTCTAGCCGAGAAGATTGACCTGCTCCAGTACGCCGCCGGCGCCGCCATCTTTGCCTACGGCGATCCCGGTCACGCGCTGTACATCATTCGCGCCGGCGAAGTGGAGATCTTCGTTAGAAACGATCAGGGCGAAAAAATCGTGCTCGAAACTTCCAAGCCCGGCGACATCTTTGGAGAAGTGTCTCTATTGGACAACGGGCCGCGCACGGCCTGGGTCACCGCCATCAGCGACGTGGAAGTCCTGCGCCTGGACCGCGAACACTTCGAAGACTACGTGCGCCAATACACCCCGGCAGCATTGAATCTGCTCAGCGTAGCTGCGCGGCGTTTGAGAAAGAGCGACGAAGTTATCCGCCGCACCAACACGCGTAATGCCAACGACGTCTCAGAAGAGCAGGGTACTCCGTTCACGCGTTTCGCCGACGCGGTCCCGGCCGTCACCGGCAGCCTGAGATCGATGCTCTGGCACATTGTGATTTTCAGCGCCTGGATTCTGGCCAACCTCAGTGTCCTCACCGCGTGGAAAGCTTTCGATCCTTATCCCTACGGCTTGCTCTCGGTGCTGCTCTGTATCGAATCGATCTTTCTGACCCTGTTCGTCCTAACCAGCCAGAATCGCCAACACGCCCGCGAGCAGATCCGCTCAGACATAGAATTCGAGTCGGCCCTGAACACAGAACTCAAGATCGCCTATCTCCACGAAAAAATAGACAAGCTAACGGAAGGCCACTACGAAACCCACAAACTCTTGATGCAAATGAAAAGTAGGTAGAGTGGAAAGAATCGCTTGTAACCGCTCCCTTGCGGTCACGGCTCGGCTAGCGGTCCGGAGCGCACAAATCGACGTTGACGCTTTCCAGCCCTAGCAGAGCCGTGACCGCAGGGAGCGGTTTCAAAATAATCGTTTGGTGGGATAGTTTTTTCACAATCCCTTTGGCCGCGGCTCGGTTAGGAGGCTTGCTTTTCCAGAGCCAGTTCGCGCTCTCTCCGCCACGCCAGTCTTCCCTGGTGTTCCTGATAGAGCGTACTGAATCCAGCCCAATAATACCCCGCGACAAACAAGAGCAAAAAGGGCACCGCCGGAAAATTCCAAGTCTCGATCGCGAACACAACCATGTACACGAAGTAGCTCCCCACAGCCAGTTCCGTATACGGCAGCCACCCGCTTCGCCGCCGGTACTCCGTATTCTCGATCTTGATTTTGTGATCGCCGAGAGCATACTTCGGCGTCCGCGCAAAGCTGGATTGAATTCCGAACAGCGCCTCCAGCACAGCCTTGGTATTAATCACGGTAAGCGCCACGCCGGCCGCCATCAGCGCGGGCATCAGCGCCAGCGCCCGCTTCCAGTCCTTGGGATAAAGCTCGTGCTGCGCCAGCAGGTAGAACGCCGAAATCGACCAGAACGACGCGATGATCAGCGGCAGATCGATCGTCACCATCTGGAACCAGCCCATGTAAAACCGCACAATCATGACCGGCAGCATCAGCGCCGAAATGATCAGCATCAGCGGATAGGTGATGTTCGGCGTCAAGTGGAAGACCGCTTCCAGTTTCACGCGCACCGGCGCCTTGGATCGCAGGATCGCCGGCAGCAGCTTCTTGGCAACCTGCGTCAGGCCCTTGGCCCAGCGCGACTGCTGAACTTGGAACCCGTACGTATCCACCGGCAATTCCGACGGACACTCGATGCTCGGCACGTACACGAAGCGCCAGCCCTTGAGTTGCGCCCGATAAGAAAGATCCGAATCTTCAGTGAGCGTGTCGTGCTGCCAGCCCCCGGCGTCTTCGATCATCTTAGTCCGTAGAATTCCTGCAGTACCGTTGAAGTTGAAATACAGCCCGCTTCCAAAACGCGCCCCGTGCTCGATCACGAAATGCCCGTCCAGCAGCATCGCTTCCACTTCCGTAAGCAGGTTGTAATGCCGATTCACGTACGTCCAGCGCGTTTGCACCACGCCCACCGCCGGGTCCACGAAAAAATCCACCGTGCGCATCAGAAAATCGCGCGGAGGAATAAAGTCGGCGTCGAAAATCGCGATGAACTCGCCCGTGGCCGTTTGCATGCCGGCCTGCAAGGCCCCGGCCTTGTATCCATGCCGGTTGCTGCGATGGTGATACTCGATCGGCACGCCCGCCGCCTGATACTCGCGCACCAGCGCAGCGGTGAACGGATGCGTGTCGTCGGTCGAATCATCCAGCACCTGAATCTGCAACAAGTGCTTGGGATAATCCATCTTGCTCACTTCTTCGAGCAGCCGCTCCACCACGTAGCGTTCGTTGTACAGCGGAAGCTGAATGGTCACGGGCGGCAGCGTGTCCCACTTCGCTGGCGCGGCTGTCGGCAGCGTCTTCTTATGCCGCAGATACCGCCGGATCATCTCGTAGCGATGGCACCCATAGCACGAGAGAATCACCAGAATGACGAAGTACGGGACTAATAGCGCGTAATCAAAGAGGTCCAGGCGATGCACGCCCGCAAAGGTATCGTCGAAGAACGTCCGCACGAACTGATTCGTGGACGACGCCAAAAATAGGGCTGGAACACTAGTTGTTACCATGGGCAGTGCAGCAGCTAACATTGGACGCGGTGCCAGAATTATTGTTACTTCCAGCCTTAACATTCTATCCTAGTCTCGTTCCTCCACGAATTACGCCCAGGGGAGTAAGTGTATCTCGCCTTACGGAGTACATGCGATACCCCATCTGCACGCTGGTACTACTGCTTATGCCCTGGCTAATGCTGGCGCAAAACCGGCCGCAGTTCGTCTGGCAAGGCGACGTGGATGGCACCGCGATTCTCTACCTGAAAGCCAGCCGGCTGGACGTGCGAGTCAATGAGGGCGTGCCGATTGGGCGCCAGAGTTTTCACTTCAACGCCCCGTTACCCCAAAACCGGCAGGATGCTCGACTCGAAGTAATCGAAGGCCGCGGGTACGCGCACATCATCGAGCAGCCCAGTCTCGAGAATCAGTACACGCTCGCCGTCAGCATCGAGGATCGCCAGCCCGGCGCTTCTTTTTATTCGATCGCTCTCTATTGGGACAGTTCCGGCCGGGAATTCGAGCATTCGCGCTCCGCCGGTCCCACCGACACGCTTAACTGGCGCGGCCGCGTGGATGAAGAAGCAATCATTTCCTGTCAGGCGAAGGCGTGCGCTTCCTCCGCCATCCATGGCGCACCAGCAAGGCGCCAGGCCGTCAAGTTCTTACGCCCGCTTCCGGATCGCGATTCCGACGTGACCCTGGAGCGAACCGAAGGCCGCGGCGACATTCGACTCCTGGAGCAACCGCGCGAATCCAACCACTACACCGCGCGCGTATCCGTTCGAGATTCGATGGCCGGCTCGAGCGAATATTCGTTCACCCTACGCTGGCCTCGCGCCGGCGTCAACGCGCCCGAGCCGCCGGCGTTGCAGCGCGGACTGAACTGGAGCGGCGTAGTGGATGGCCGCGTTCGTGTCACTGTGAAAGGCGGCGGTTCATTCTCCGAAGTAGTCGCCGGCCTCCGCGTCGAGAGCGAGCGCGCCGATTTCCAGAGTCCGCTTCCTGCCCGATCAGACCCCCGGCCCGCGATCAAGAAACTTCGAGGGCGCGGGCGCGTGGAAATAATCGAGTATCCATCCGAGCAGAACGGCTACCGGCTCATATTTGAAATTGACGATCCGGAACCCGGCGCCGGGAACTATGAAGTTGAGGTCGCCTGGTAAGTGGAAGCTCACGTCAAGGCGCTGGCGCTGCTGTACATCCTGGTGGGAGCCTTCAGCGGCGTCACCGGCCTGATCCTGCTGGCTGTTTTCGCAGGACCGGCGATGAATGCATCCTTCGGCCCGCTGGCCGGCACAATCTTAACCGGCTGGATTGTGCTGATGCTGATCCTCGCCATCCCATCCATTGTCCTGGGCGTGGGGCTGCTTCACCGCCGCCCGTGGGCGCGCACCACTGGCATGGTGATTGCGATTCTCGAACTCCTGAATTTCCCGGTGGGCACCGTGTTGGGCGGCTATACGCTTTGGGTTCTGCTGACTCCTGAAACCGACCCGCTCTTCACGCGCCGCTACAACCAATGACCTACTTCGCGGGATGCAACAGCAACTTCTGCGCCCGCCAATTCAAAAGCTCCGCAACGTAAATCTCGTTCTCCGACGGGCACGAGATCTCGTGAATCCAGCCAAACTGTTTTGCCTGCCGCCCCATGCTCCCTAAAACTCCCAGCACCTGTCCTTCCAGCGACAGCTTGTACACGCGTCCCGGATAAGCGTCCGAGCTGTACAAATACTGCGTCGGTCCCGGAGTGATGCAAATCGCCCACGGCGCACCGCTCTGCATGGTCCCATTCGGCGATGCCGCGGCCTGCGGGCTGGGCGGATTGCCCATCCACATGTGCACGACCGGCGGCATCGGCACATTGATCTTGATCTCTCTTAAATACGTTCCGTCCGGATCGAAAACCTGAATCCGCCGATTCCCGCGGTCCGCGACATAGATGTTTCCCTTCGCATCGGCCGCGATGCTGTGCGGCGTATTGAATTGCCCCGGCTCGCGCCCAGGCGTCCCCCACTGCTTCACCCAATCGCCGTTCTTGTCGTACTTCGCCACTCGCGAATTGATGTACCCATCGCTGATGAAGATATTTCCCTGCGTGTCCCAAGTGACATCGGTGGGCTGCCGGAACTGCCCATCCACCGCCGGACGCGGCGGATTGACTCGCTTCCAGGGCTCGGCGCCGTCGTCCGACGCTTCCTTCTTCCGCCCGAACACCATCGTGACGCGGCCTTCCGGATTGAACCTGATAATCATGTCCGACCCTTTATCCACAGCCCAGATGTTGTCATCCTTATCGATCCGCACCACGTGCGAATACGACCAGGCGTAAAGATTTTTCCCGATCTCGCGCAAATACTTTCCATCCGGACCAAACTCGAGCAACTGTGAAGCAGTC
The DNA here is from genome assembly GCA_041490325.1 of Bryobacteraceae bacterium. Taxonomy (GTDB): domain Bacteria; phylum Acidobacteriota; class Terriglobia; order Bryobacterales; family Bryobacteraceae; genus Palsa-89. The sequence continues at coordinate 6,698 of JBGPSX010000190.1, forward strand.
GCGCCATAGGCCGGCCCAGTGGTGCTGCCGCGCGAATAAACAAAGACATGCTTCTTCGAGTTGACCGCGATCCCCGAAACCTCCCCGAGGTGCAAATCCGGCGGCAGCTTCAAAAAGTTAGCCACCGAATCATAAGGAATCTCCGGCGCCGCCGCGGGCTCATCGGCAAATCCAAGCAACGCAGCAAAGGCAACCAATAGACAAAGTCTCAAGAGAACCTCCCGTAGGGCAGGCCGAAGAGGCTGCGGAAAAACTCTCCGAAACTACCGCTCCCTTTGGTCACGGCTCTGTTAGCGGCTGTAATCCCTAGCTGAGCCGTGACTGCAAGGAGCGGTTCCGACGAGTTTTTCAGCACCCTCTTCAGCCTGCAGCGGGTTTTAACCCGCGTCCTAGATCCTACCGAATCCCCGACCGCTTCGTATAACATCAAAAGGAAACAATGCTGCTCAAAGACCTAACCTACGCCCTGCGTACTCTCCGCAAAAGCCCCGTTTTTGCCATCACGGCCATCCTAACCATCGCGCTCGGCATCGGCGCCAGCACCGCCATCTTCAGCGTCACCAACGCCGTTCTTCTGCGCCCGCTCCCCTATCACGATCCCGATCGCCTGGTATTCGCGATCACCGACATGCAGAAGCGCAACGTCAAGGATTTCCCCTTTTCGAACGCCAATTACATCGACCTCCGCAACGGCGCCGCGCGCATGTTCGAC
>JBGPSX010000191.1:0-7408 GCA_041490325.1 Bryobacteraceae bacterium
ATCACCGGATTCTCTTCCGTCTTCGCGCGGTTCCAGCGTTCGAACCAGCCTCTGACCTGGCGCTCCAAAAATCCGGCGGGCTTGCCCAGCGAAGCCAGACCATGCTTCTCGATGTCGATGGAATGCAAATCCACCAGGCAATCGACGAATCCCCGGCTGACGCGCGCAGGGTAGTCGGGGAAGGCGGCCAGCTTCTCGGGAATGCGGTCGCGCACGACAATTCCTTTACGCCGCTCCATCAGAAAGAAGATGGCGCCGATGATCGACGTGTCTTCGCACAAGTGAAAAACCTCTGGCGCAGCTTCAAAATGCGGATGCACAGCCTTGAGGACCATGTACTCTCGCGCCATGTCATGCGCTTTGGGCGCCACGGGACCCAGCGGACCGCGCCGCAGAACGTACTCCCGGTTAGGCGTTCGCAGCAGATAGGTCAGGTTGGAATGGCCCCCGGGAAACTGTTCAAGCGTCAGGCTGGCAGCTCCTTCAATCTTGCCGGCCAGATAAGCGGCCAACGCTTGCTGGTTTAGCTCTTCGCCACTTCGGACCGCCGCCGTATCAGCACTCATACTCAGTCGATATCATACGAGACGTGGCGTACGCTACAAGACCAGCATGCAGTCGCCGTAAGAATAAAACCGATAGCCCGCTTCGACGGCGTGGCGGTAAGCAGACAGAACAAACTCCCGCCCCGCCAGTGCACAAACGAGCATCAACAGACTCGATTCCGGCAAATGAAAATTTGTCAGCATCGCGTCCGTCCTCTGAAACTGAAACCCAGGACGGATGAATAAGTCGGTTGATCCGTCTTTTCCCAGGTACAAGCTCTCAACTGCGCGAACACTGGTCGTGCCCACCGCCACCACTCGCCGCGCCACTCGAATCTTGGCAGCGTTCTCTTCAGTCACGTGAAATCTCTCCGCGTGAAGTGACTCTCCGCGAACCGGCTGAAACGTCCCCAAGCCGACGTGCAGCGTGACATACGCGACGTCTGCGCCAACACTCCGGCATGCGCTCAGGATCTCCGGCGTAAAGTGCAGCCCCGCCGTCGGAGCCGCCACCGATCCGTTTTCGCGCGCAAACACAGTCTGGTAGCGCTCGCGGTCTTCGGGCGCGTCAGGCCGCTTGATGTAAGGCGGCAACGGCACATGACCGATCCTTCGCAGCAACTCGTAAACATCGCCATCGTAGTCCAGTCGAACGGTTCGCTCACCGAATTCACCGCGTCCCACGATCTCCGCCTCGACGCCATCGAAGTGAACCCGCTCCCCAACCCGCATTTTGCGTCCGGGATGAACCAACGCAATCCATGTCTTCAGATCCTCGCTGGCAGGCTCGACTAGCAGCACCTCCACTGCACCCGAAAGATTTTGCCAGCGCTTCGGATTGCTCTTTCCAACGGGATGCGAATGGACTCCTGCGCGCCGTCCGAATAGCCGCGAGGGAAAGACTCTAGAATCGTTCAGGACCAAACAATCTCTCGGATGAAGAAACTGCGGGCATTCGTGAAACATCCGATCTTCCCAAGTCTGCTTCTCGCGATACAGCACCAGCATCCTGGCGCCGGCTCGATCCCTCAGCGGCTCCTGCGCGATGGAAGACTCGGGCAAGTGATAATTGAACTGAGCGAGATCCAACCCTCACGATAGCAATGCGCATCTTAGGAATCGAGACATCCTGCGATGAAACCGCCGCGGCAGTGGTTGAGGACGGCCGCGCGATTCTATCGTCTGTCGTTGCGTCGCAACTCGACACGCACGGCAAGTATGGCGGCGTAGTTCCCGAACTGGCCTCGCGCGAGCATTTACGCGCAATCGTCCCCGTAGTCCGGCTCGCGCTCGAGCAGGCTGAAACCAGCTTCGACGAACTGGCGGCCATCGCGGTCACGGAAGGTCCCGGACTGGTCGGCTCGCTATTAGTCGGCATCACCTACGCCAAATCCCTCTGCTTCGCGCGCCGGCTGCCGCTCATCGGCGTCAATCACATCGAGGGTCACATCCACGCCGTAATGCTCGATAGCAGCGATCAGATCGAATTCCCCGCCCTGGCCTTGGTGGTGAGCGGCGGGCACACGCACTTGTTCGAGGTCCGCGAGGGTTTCACCTACCGGCTGCTCGGGAAAACCCGTGACGACGCCGCCGGCGAAGCGTACGACAAAGTAGCCAAGCTTCTAGGATTCGGTTATCCCGGAGGCCCGATCATCGACCGTCTCGCGCCGCATGGCAACCCCAAAGCCGTAAAATTCACACTCGCCCGAATGAAGCAAAACGCGCTGGACTTCAGCTTCAGCGGACTAAAAACCGCCGTCCTGCGCTGGGTGGAGCAGCATGACCTGACAGCCGAAATCGACACCCGCCGCAAGTTGCAACAGCTCTCGATCGAGGAATGGCTCAGCGTCACGCCTCAAGCAACGCTGGATTTGCTGGCATCGTTCCAAAGAACCGTCATCGATGAGTTGCTGCGGCATCTAAGCGATGCATCCGAGAAGATCGGCGCCCGGGCAGTGATCGTTTCCGGCGGCGTCGCGTCCAATTCCGGCCTGCGAGCCGCTGCCCGCGAGGCGAATCTCCCTGCCCCGCTCTTTTTCCCGACAGCCGCGCTATCCACCGACAACGCCGCCATGATCGCGGCCGCCGCGTTCCCCAAGCTGCGCAGCGCCAGCTTCGATGACTTCAGCCTCCGCGCCCAAGCCAACCTCGCGCTCGCCTGACTGGCGGCTGTACGTCGCCGTGGCGCACGCACCCTCGAATGTCAGGGACGACGCCGGAGGCAAGTCCTTTACTTTCATCACCACTGTTGTGCGGTACGCAATGGGACCACTCCTGCGTGCCGCGTTCACACTCGTGTGAACGCGGATTACAATAGACGAATGCTCCGTCGCCCTTCCGCGCTGATCCTGCTGCTAGCCTGCGTATCGTTCGCCGCCGTCGACCGAGTGGAGCTGGTGGAGCGGACCGATGTCCTTCAAGGCGCGATCTTCGGAGACGCCGGCCCATACGAACGGATCGTTGCCAAGGTGTATTTCGCAGTCGATCCCAAGCTCGCGCCCAATCGCATCATCGCCGACATCGATCTCGCGCCGCGCAACGCAGAAGGCAAAGTGGAATTCTCCGCGGACCTGTATGTTTTGAAGCCGCGCGATCCCGCCAAAGGCAATGGCACCGCGCTAGTCGAAATTTCGAATCGCGGCGGCAAGGGTTTGCTCGGTATGTTCGATCTCGCGTCAGGTTCCACCGACCCGCGCAACCCGCCTGATTTTGGAGACCGGTTTCTGCTCGAGCAAGGATTCACACTGGTGTGGATCGGCTGGGAGTTCGATGTTCCGCCGTCACCCAACCTGCTTCATCTGTATGCGCCCATCGCCACCAACAATGGCGCGCCCATCTATGGACTGGTTCGCGCTGAGTGGACAGGCGACAAGCGCGTCACCACCATCCCGCTGGGCGATCGCACTCAGATTGGTTATCCGTTGGCGGATGCGAATGCTCCTGACAACCGCATGCTGATCCGCGACACCGTGAATGGCGAACGCCGCACCGTCGCTCGAAACAAATGGAACTTTTCGGACGCGACGCATGTCACCATGGACGCCGGCTTCGAGCCCGGCAAGATCTACGAAGTCATCTACAAGGCGAAGGATCCCGTACTGGTAGGACTCGGCCCGGCCGCCGTGCGCGACATGGTCTCGTTCCTCAAGTACGGCGGAGCCGAGACGCTGCTCGGCGATCAGCGCAGAACCACCAAGCACGCATTGGGTTTCGGCGTTTCGCAAAGTGGCCGTTTCCTCCGCACCTTCTTGTACGACGGCTTCAACCAGGACGAAAAGAATCGAATGGTCTTCGAAGGCGTGTGGGCGCATGTGGCTGGCGCAGGCCGCGGCAGCTTCAATGCGCGTTTCGCTCAACCTTCCCGCGACGGCCACCCGTTCCTGAATGTCTTCTATCCGGTGGATGTTCCGCCGTTCAATGAAACCGGCGGATTCCTGGCCAAGGCCATGGAGACCAAGACCGCTCCCAAGATTTTCTACAGCAATGGTTCCTATGAATACTGGGGCCGGGCCGCATCGCTGATTCACACCACATCAGATGGAAAACAAGACGCGACGCCGGGCAAGGACACGCGCATCTACTTTTTCGCCGGCTCGCAGCACGGCGCAGGATCCATTCCGCCCCGCACTGTAGAGGCGCAGAATCCCGCCGGCGTGAATGACTACCGCACCTCGATGCGGGCATTGTTGGTCGCGATGCAAGCCTGGCACAAGGACAACAAGGAACCGCCTGCCTCGCAGTATCCGCAGATCGCTAAAGATCAACTGGTCTCGCTCGGCGCATTCGCTTTCCCGAAAATCGTGGACCTCGCGATTCCCCGGCACAAGCGCGAAGCGTATGCGCTGGACTTTTCCGTTGAGCCTCCAAAATCCGGCGCAATCTTCCCAACACTGATACCGCAGGTGAATCTCGACGGCAACGAAACATCCGGTATCAGGATGCCCGAGATTCAAGTGCCCCTCGCCTCGAACACGGGATGGAATCTGCGTAACACGAAGATCGGTGCTCCGGAAGAACTGTTCAGCATGATTGGATCGTGGATTCCCTTCCCCGTCAACAAGACCGAACGCGAGAATCGCAAAGACCCACGCCTCTCGATCGAAGAGCGCTATCCCAGTAAGCGCGAATATCTCGAACAGATCACTGCCGCGGCTCAGAAGTTGGTGGATGCAGGCTTCCTTCTCGATCGCGATGTTCCGAAATTACGCGAACGCGCCGCGAAGGAATGGGACTATGTTCTAAGATCGAACTGATGAGTCCTCAATCTCCGCAAGGAGAACAACCGAAGCTGCCCATCCCCGGCGTGAAGAATCTGATTGCCGTCGGATCGGGAAAGGGAGGCGTTGGAAAAACCACCGTATCCGTGAATCTGGCGATCGCGCTGGCGCGTCTCGGCCACAAAGTAGGTCTGATGGACGCCGATGTCTACGGCCCGAATGTACCCTTGATGATGGGCGTCCGAGCCGCTCCGCACGCGCTCGGCGAGCGCATCCAGCCGATCGAGAAAAACGGCGTGCGCATCATGTCGATGGGATTTTTGAATCCCGGCGACAAGCCGCTGGTCTGGCGTGGCCCTATGCTGCACAGCGTGATCCAGCAGTTCCTGCGGGGCGTCGACTGGGGCGAGCTCGATTACCTGATCATCGACCTTCCGCCCGGAACCGGCGACGTGCAACTCACGCTGATCCAGACCGCGCCCTTGACTGGCGCGGTGGTGGTCACGACGCCGTCCGATGTTTCGCTCGAAGACGCACGCAAAGCGATCCATATGTTTCAGCAGGTCCGCGTGCCCATTTTGGGCGTCGTCGAGAACATGAGTTACCTGCTCTGCCCGCACTGTCAGGAACGCATTGATGTCTTTAGCTACGGCGGTGGCAGGAAGACAGCAGAAACCATGGGCGTCTATTTCCTGGGTGAACTCGCCCTCGATCCCGCCGTGCGAGTGGGCGGCGACTCCGGCAATCCAGTGACGCTCAGCGACAAAGGCGCGCCATTTGTTGCCATCGCGCACGAGGTGGAGCGAAGAGCCGCGGAAGAGAGCGGCAAGAAGGGCCCCTCCATTCAGATCGAGGAATAATCCAGGCGCAGTTTAGAGAATTGGGGGCAGGATCGGATTTCCGCCAGCTGAAATCGCAAGCCTGAAAAAGTTTACAAGGCGGAAACTCCGTGCCTGCACCCAATTTTTCCAGATGACCCACTTCCATCACAGGCTGTTAGGGCATCGAGGTGCAGGCGGGCCTCCTGCGATAGAATTGCCTACCTATGGCCACGCAGCCAGTTCCCTCCCGCCCGCCCATCGAGGAACCTTACGCATCCCGTGCTTACGCCTGGTACGTTGTCGGCGTGCTCACCCTGGTGTATGTTTTCTCCTTCATCGATCGACAGATCTTCGCATTGATTGTTTCGCCGTTGCGCCGGGACCTGGGTATCACCGACACGCAAGTCAGCCTCTTGCAGGGTTTCAGCTTCGCGGTGTTCTACACGTTTTGCGGTATCCCACTAGGCCGCCTGGCCGATCAGCGCAGCCGGCGCGGCATCATCGCTTGCGGGTTGGTCGCCTGGAGCGCCTTCACGGCGATGTGCGGCCTGGCGAAAAACTTCGCGCAAATGCTTTTCTGGCGGATGGGCGTTGGCGTTGGGGAGGCGGCGCTCTCGCCTTCGGCTTACTCCCTGATCACCGACTATTTTCCCAAGCACAAACTAGCCACGGCCATCAGTGTCTATTCGATGGGCATTTATATCGGCGCGGGCATGTCTTATCTATTAGGCGGACTCGTAGTGCGGTTTGCATCCGCCAAGGATCTCTGGATGCTTCCCCTGGTTGGCGCGGTGCGTCCGTGGCAGGTCATCTTTCTCGCGGTCGGTTTGCCGGGACTTCTGGCCACCTTGCTCCTGCTGACTGTTCGAGAGCCTCTGCGCCGGGGCGTGTTGAAAACGGCGGCGCCGACCTCAGCCTCCGCATCATTCGCCTACATTTTCCGAAACAAGCGCACCTTCCTTTCCCACAACGTCGGATTCGGTCTGTTGTCGCTCGCTTCCTATGCCAGCGGAGCGTGGGTGCCGGAATTTTTCCGCCGGACCTACCATTGGGACATCCCAACCATTGGACTGGTATACGGAACGATGGTCACCATCTTCGGTTCGCTTGGAATTGTTGGAGCCGGCCGCATCGCGGATGCCGTGCGCGCTCGCGGCACAATGCAGGCGAACATGCTGGTGGGCATCGTCATTGCGCTGCTCTGGATACCCTTTAACTTTCTGCTCTTTCTGGCGCCGAGCAGGAACTGGGCGGTGGCGTGGCTCGCACCCGCGTGTATTTTCGCCGCTGCGCCGTTCGGCATCGCACCCGCCGCGATTCAACAGATGATGCCCAGCTCCATGCGCGGCCAAGCCTCCGCGGTATATCTGTTTATCCTGAACATCATCGGACTCGGGCTTGGACCAACGGCAGTCGCTATGTGCACGCAATATCTATTTCGCCGTGACGATGCGTTGAACTACTCGCTCCTGGTTGTCACTTCCACTGCGTCCGTGCTCGCAGCCCTGCTACTTTGGAGCGGCCTGAAGCCGTATCTGAAGAGCCTCGACCGGCTGAACCAATGGATCGCCGGCGAGCACGCATAAACAGCATCATAATGAAGGAGCTCGAGACTGTTGGAAACCGCTCCCTTTGGTCACGGCTCGGTTAGTGGCATTAATCCCTAGCCGAGATGGAATGAGAAGGCCGGCTCCCGGCGGGATGCGATAAGCTCCCAATGGACGCACTCGAAGTGCAAAAAGGAGACCGGCCATGAAAAAGAATAGCACCAGACCACAGAGTCCGAGAGGGGCGGCAGCCCGGAGCAAAGGGCCGATCACGATCG
>JBGPSX010000192.1:0-7406 GCA_041490325.1 Bryobacteraceae bacterium
CCATGCGATGGAAACATTCGGCAGTGCAACCGTTTGGGCGTGTATCCTTGCGATCGCCGGCTACCTAGGTTATCGCGTGTGGATTTATCAGCGGAATCGACGCTATCGCTTTGAGCCGCGCGTGGAGGCCGGACACATCGCATCCCGCCTGCAGCGTCCGGATCAGCAAGGCAACGTGTTAATCGCCGACGTTCGCAGCCATGGATACTACGACCCGGGTGCGCAGCGCATACGAGGCTCTGTCCGGCTGGAGCCCAACAACCTAGACACGATTATGGAAACGCTGTCCAAGGATAAGTCGATCTATCTATACTGCACTTGAATACGCGACGCCACCAGCGCCCGTGTGGCGCACCTCTTACGTGCAAACGGATTTGATGCTTACGTGATGGTCGGTGGTTTGAAGGCCTGGCAGACCGCCGGATATCCGACCGAGCCTGTTCCGACAGAAGACTTGGTGCAGTTGCCGCGATTCGGGTAGCGTAACACCTGGGCTAACGAAAGGAAGGATCCTCATGCGACTTTTTGCCTATGCCATTGCGATCGCGTTGGGTTTGTGCGCGCAGCCGGCCGCAACACAAGCGCCGCGACCTGCGCCCGCGCTAATCTACACTGCGCCCGACGACCTTGCATGGCGCAAGGTGAACATCATCAGTGACGGCACCCGCATGTACGGCGAGGTGTTCACTCCGAAGAGCGCCGTTGCGGATCGCAAATTGCCCATCATCCTGATGGCGCATGGATGGGGCGGCGCAGTACCGGCGATGCGGCGCGATGCCGTGCTCTTCGCTCGCGCCGGCTACTACGTGCTGGCGTTCGACTATCGAGGTTGGGGAGGCAGCGATTCGCGCCTGATTCCAACGGGTGATGTTCCCAAGCCCGGCGCGGGCGGCACGCTAACGGTGGAGGTCCGCGAAGTGCGCGAAGTAGTGGACCCGATCGATATGGCCATCGACTGGTTCAACGCCATCCACTGGCTCGCCGCCGAGCCGCAAGCCGACATGGATCATCTGGGACTTTGGGGATCCAGCTTTTCCGGTGGGCTAGTGGTCTATGTCGCGGCGCGCGATCATCGCGTGAGGGCGCTGCATTCCCAAGTCGGCGCCATGGATGGCCGCGAGATGATGCGCAATCCCGAAGCCGCGAAAGCCGCCTACGCGGAGTCAACGAAGATGGCGCGCGGCGAGCAGAATTATACGCCAGCGGGGGCGCCGTACGAAGTAGTTCGAACGGTCGATGGCAAGCCGCAAGTCACGGGACGGCTGCGCGGCCATCCTGTCATGTCGAAATTCATGATCTACTATCCGGTCGAAGAAGTGAATCAAGCCAAGCAGTGCGCGATGCAGTTTGTGATCGCTGAAAAGGAAGAGTTATTCGACAACCAAGACCACGCCATCAAGGCCTACAACGCATTCCAGGGGAAGAAAAACCTGATCACGGCGCCGGCTATTACGCATTACGGCATCTACACCAGCGCCTTTGCTGAGGCCAACAAGCTGGCTCTGCAGTGGTTCGACAAATACTTGAAGCAATGAGAACTTTTCCGGAACAACAGCCAGTGTTCCCGCGTATTCAATCCAACGAGGAGGTGTCGAATGAGACTGGCGATAGCGCTGTTTATGACCACAGTTGGGTCCGGGCTGGCCGGAGCGCAAGTTACCAAGGGCGCCTGCGATCAGCCATTTGAAACGAGCATCCAGGCAGGATCCGAAATCCGGATGCACGTCCGCTCTGGCGACGTCGATGTCGTTGGTCATGACGCAGAAACCATACGCATCACTTGCGAGTTTCGAAAGCACCCCGATGCGGGAAGAGACGTTTCAATTAAGTTGAGCCGCAAACCGGGCTCCGCCGATCTGAGCGTTTCGGGCGGTCCCATAAACGACGCGCGCTTTCGGATCGAGGTGCCGCGCAACTCGCATCTGTGGTTGCGATGCCCGGCCGGTGATCTGTCGCTGACGGATGTGGCCGGAAACAAAGACATCGAACTGCACGCCGGCGACCTGGTCATCGAGGTGGGTAATCCGGCCGAGTATGCGCAGGTGGACGGCTCGGTGAAGGCCGGCGACCTGAATGCGCGGCCATTCGGCGTCAGCAAGGGCGGACTCTTTCGCTCGTTTCGACAAAGCAATCCTTCAGGCAAGTACCAACTCCACGCGCACGTTGGCGCGGGCGGCCTCGTTCTGAAGTAGCATCAGTCTTGACTACCAACGTTCTGGCCGGTCAGGTGGCATTAATTACGGGTGGTGGCCGCGGTCTCGGCCGAGCCTTCGCTCTGGGCTTGGCTAAAGCTGGAATGTCCGTGGCCGTGGTTGCTCGAACGCCAGCACAAGTCGACGAAACCGCTCAGATCATTCGAGATTCTGGCGGCCAAGCTCAGGCGTTCACCGCCGACATCTCGAACCCAGGCGCTGTCGCCGAAACGATCGCTATGGTCGAAAGAACGTTGGGCCCGATCGATCTGCTCGTGAACAACGCCGGCGCCAGCGGTCCACTAGGACCGAGCTGGGAAGCCGATCCCAACGATTGGTGGAATTGTCTCGAGGTCAACCTGCGCGGAACATTTCTGTGCTGTCATGCGGTGTTGCCGGGCATGATCGCTCGCGGACGCGGGCGCATCGTCAATGTTGCGAGCGGTGCGGGCACACTCGCTATTCCTTACATGTCGGCGTATGTCACCAGTAAGAGCGCCGTGATCCGCTTTACAGAAACGCTAGCAGCCGAAGTCCGGCAGCACGGCGTGCAAGTTTTCTCGATCGAGCCTGGAACTGTCCGCACAGAAATGGCGGAAAAGTTGATCGGCACTGAAGTCGGCCGGCGCTGGCTCCCATGGTTTGAATCGATCTTCGCCGAGGGGCGCGATCAAAGCAGTGAGCCAGGCACCCAACTAGTTGTCTTTCTCGCAAGCGGTGCGGGCGATCGACTGAGTGGCCGATTTTGGATCGTTCCAGAAAATCCGAATGAGGTAGCGAGCCGCGCAGAAGACATTCTGCGGGACGATCTCTATGTCCTTCGGGTTCGCCGCCTCTAAGGGAGTTGAAAAACTCACCAAACCGCTCCCTTTGGTCACGGCTCTGCCAGGGACTTTTACTACGCACCGCCACCCTGTCGCAGTCTCCGGGCCGCTAGCTGAGCCGTGACCAAAGGGAGCGGTATTTTCAATTCAGCATCCTCCCTACCCGCAGTACATTAGAAGTATGGGCCGTGGTCTCGCCTCTGTTTTACTTCTTGTTCTGCCTGTTGTCGCGCAGGAAATCCAGTTGGTGCAGGTTGCTTCTGGAATCAGCGGACCTACTGGCATCGAAAGCGCGCGCGATGGATCGGGCCGCTTGTTTTTCGTTCAACAGAACGGTATCGTCCGCATTTTTAAGAACGGCGCGCTAGCCACAGCGCCATTCCTCGACATACAAAGCAAGACCCGCGCCGATGGCGAGCGCGGTTTGCTCGGGCTCGCATTCCCGCCCGGTTTCGCGCAGAGTCAGCGCTTCCACGTGAATTACACCGACCTGAACGGCAACACGGTGATCGCGCAATATCGCGTGTCCGGGAATCCCGACCAGGCCGATGCGTCCACCGAGATCGCGTTGTTGCGCATCACTCAGCCATTCGCGAATCACAACGGCGGACGTTTGCAGTTTGGAGCCGACGGCTACCTCTACATCGGCATGGGCGATGGCGGATCCGGCGGCGATCCGCAAGGCAACGGTCAGAATCGCGGCACGCTGCTCGGCAAGTTGTTGCGAATCGACGTCGAGACCAATCCCGGCCAGGTCCGCATCCCGCCGGACAATCCGTTCGTCAACACGGCCGGCACGCGCCCCGAGATCTGGGCGCTGGGCATGCGCAATCCGTGGCGCTTCAGCTTCGATCGCGCCACTGGCGATCTCTACATTGCCGACGTCGGCCAGGACACGTACGAAGAAATCGATTTTCAGCCCGCCTCGAGCCATGGCGGCGAGAACTACGGCTGGAACTCGATGGAAGGAGCGCATTGTTATCGACCCGGATGCAGCATGCAAGGCTTGACCCTGCCGGTTGTTGAATACACGCACACCCTCGGCTGCTCCGTCACGGGTGGTTATGTCTATCGCGGCCGAATGTCTCCCGGACTGCGTGGGATCTTCATCTACGGCGACTACTGTAGCGGCCGGATCTGGGGCCTGGAGCGGCAAGGCACTCAATGGGTAAACCGGCTTTTACTTTCATCTAATTTCGCGATTACCACTTTTGGCGAGGACGATGCCGGTGAGTTGTACGTCACGAACGCGAATAACGGGACAATTCATCGCGTCGACGGCAGCCGCGCGCCGAGAGTTTCCGCCGCTGGAGTGGTGAACGCAGCCAGCTTCGTGCCAGGCTTGACTGCCGGATCCCTGGCAACGGTTTTCGCCGCCGGAGTTCTAGACGATCCCGGCATCGTCAGCACCGACAAGATACCGATCGCCACCACTCTACAGGACGTTTCAATCACCATCAACGGCACGCTTGCGCCCATCCGTGCGTTGGCCAACCAGAATGGACAGGAGCAGGTCAACTTCCAAGTTCCGTTCGACGTAGTGGGAACGACGGCTACTGTGGTCGTGACGCGATCCGGCGCGTCGAGCACGGCGGTCACCGTACCGATCGTCGATCTGCAGCCCGCGGTCTACACCAGCGATGGCACGCAGGCCGTCGTCGTGCACAATGCCGACTTCACTTTAGTGACTGCTGGGCGTCCGCTCGAGCGCAACGAATACGCGTTCATCTACGTCTCTGCGCTCGGGCGCGTCACGAATCCGCCGGCGACTGGGAGTGGAGCCCCGACCTCGCCGCTCGCCGTTGCGTTGGCCGATGTGCGCGTAACACTCGCCGGCACTCCATGCGAAACAGAGTTCGCCGGTCTGGCGCCCAATCTCGTCGGTGTCTATCAGGTAAATTTCCGCGTGCCGTCGAGCGCGCCCAGCGGACTACAGGATCTGATGGTGAGCGCCGGTACGATTTCGAGTCCGGTGGTCAAAGCGCCGGTCCGATAATCATCGCGGGTATGGGATTAGTCGAGCCGGTTCGACATTCGGATCCAACTGCCATACCCTGCGGTCATGAAAATAGTGCAGTAGTGTGTCATTTTCCGCCGAGCCCATGTCCCTAGCCCAAACCACGCGCGCGGCATCGATATCCGCATCGTTGTAAATCCATTGAAAAAGATTCGCAGAATCCGTCTTTGGCTTTACCAGGACCAGATGTTGTCCCTCGATCCTCTCCAGCGCCGCAAGAATTCGCGGCTTGTTCTCATTTCCCGGCTTCACGCAGCACCAGGACTGGAAATTTACTTCCTGGGTGAACGGCAAGTGCAGTTTGTCGAGTCCGATTCGCACGCCTAGAACGAGCAGCATGATGGCCGGCGCCGCGATCGTGAGCTGGACGCCATGGCGACGCGTGCAGAGCCGGCGGAAGCACATCGCCAGCAAAGCCACGAAACAACCGGTGGCGGCTGCGGCATAGTGCGGCGAACTTCCGGTCTCGATTAGACTCGCGAGGATTGTCAGGGCGGCTGTCACCAGCAACATCCGCAGGCGCCCGATGCGCCACACCTGCGGCAACATGACCAACGCGATCGAGAGCGCCGGACCGAAATAGAAGCGCCACATTTCCTGCGCCTTCATCGTGCTGTGCTTCAACGTGCCGATCAGCGACGCATTCCGATCGTGAACCTCACGTTCATACTCGTAGTAACGGCGTAGCTCTACGTGCCTCAGCTCAACCGCGGGCGGTTTGAACCAAGGCAGCGTCATCGGCCAGCCGTAAGTTGCCTGGTTCACGGCGTAAGGTGGCCGGAGCGGATCGCCGGTAACAGCTTTTGAATAGCCGAGCAGCATCCAGACTCCAGCCGCAGCCACCACCGCGACGGGAACCGAAATCCAAAAAGGAATCCGTCGCTTGAGGATGGCGAGCCCGAGTCCCACCGCGGCCGGCGCCATCACGGCCAGACCCTCGAAGGGCCGGCTGTATCCAACCATCACCAGTCCGGCGCCGAAAAGCAGCGCCGTCAAGATCGCCGGCTTTTTGCACAACCGCGGATACGCGCCCAGCGCGAGCGCTCCACCCAGCGCAGCCAGACAACCGCCGTAGTATCCATTGACCCAGTAGCTCGCGACGCCGAACCGCATCACAGCCAGCAACGCCCCGAATAACGCCCAAGCCGGCGGGAGCCAGCCCTGCAACATCCAGCAGATGGCGGCGCACATGCCAGCGCTCAGCAGCCAAACAGCGATCCACGGATGCCCGGCCAGTTTTCCCAGCGCCAGCACGGCGCCCTGCCCGGGAAAATAGTCGGAGTTGTAAGTCGGCTTCTGAATGATGTGGATGCTTTCAAAGTGCACCCACTCCGGATGCGTTGGATTGGTCAACCTTCCATGCGACAAAGTGTCGGCGATCAACAGATGGCTGAATTCGTCGGCGATCACGGGCTTGGGCACCGGCAACAGCGGCAACAGCGCCGCACGCAGCACCAAAGCAAACAGGAAAACCGAGAAGACAGCGGTTTTTCGACGCTGCGCGAAACCAACCCACGCCCGCCACAGGCCGCGCACCGGCACTTGCGGAACCCATCCTCGAAACACGCACAGCAGAACAATCGCCACCAGGGCCGTTTCGAGCGGATTCAAGTCGAAATAAAAGCCATACCCGATTCCCGCGATCAGATAGAGAAAGAACTCCAGCATGCTGTGCTTCGGCAAGGGTAGTATAGCGTCCGAACCAGTGCGTACGCCACGAGTCGGGTATGCTGAAGACATGCAACTTCCTCGTATGCTCCCCGTGCGCCAGAAGTTTCAGGACCGCGCCATTCGCGATGTTGCGGGCGAGGTCCAACGCGTCCTCCAGGCTTCCGCATTCGGCGCCCGAGTTAAGCCCGGCGCACGAGTGGCACTGGGAGTCGGCAGCCGCGGGATTGCGAATGTTGCTACTATCGTGCGCTCGGTGGTTGACTACTGGAAGTCGCAGGGCGCGCAGCCGTTCATCTTCCCAGCCATGGGCAGCCATGGCGCAGCCACGGCCGAAGGCCAGACCGATGTTTTGGCCCACTACGGCATTCACGAGGCGACCATGGGCTGTCCCATCGTCAGCGCGCTGGATGTGGTCTCGCTCGGAAAAACCGGAGACGGCATCGAAGCGTTCATGGACCGCAACGCGCTCTCGAGCGACGGCGTCATGCTGATCGGCCGCGTCAAGTGGCATACCGACTTCGCCGGCAAGATCGAAAGCGGATTGTTCAAAATGATGGCAATCGGCCTGGGCAAATTTTCCGGCGCGCAACGCTATCACACTTACGCCTACAGACTGGGACTCGAACACGTCATTCGAAGCGTGGGACGCCAAGTGTTGAAGTCCGGCAAGATCCTGGGTGGACTCGCAATTCTAGAAGACGC
>JBGPSX010000193.1:0-7387 GCA_041490325.1 Bryobacteraceae bacterium
CACGAACTCAAGATCGATCCAGTCGAGTTCCGGCTCAAGAACTTCACCCGCAAGTATCACGACGAGTTGCCATACACCAGCAACGGCCTGGAGGATTGCCTCCGCCGTGGCGCGGAATCGTTCGGCTGGAAGGCCCGTTGGCATGCGCCGGGATCAGGCCAGGGTCCGATCAAACGCGGCATTGGCGTAGCGATGGGCGCTTTCGGTTCCGCGGTGGGCCGCAGCAGCGCCGTCATTCATCTCGACTCGCGAGGTGCTTACCATCTCCACGTCGGCGTCACCGATGTCGGCACTGCGGCCAAGACCACGATGGCTTTGATTGCGGCTGAAGAGTTGGGCGTCGCGCTCGAAAAGATCGACGTCGTCAGCGGTGACACGGGCCAGTGTCCCTACTCAGTCGGCGAATCGGGCAGCCGCACTACGACGCACACCGGTTACGCGGTGATTCAAGCCGCCCGCGAACTCAAGCGGCTAATCGGCGAGAAGGGCATGCCGCAAGGCAGCCAAATCCTCACCGGCAGCGCGACGCCCGATCCGGCGCCGTTGCGCGATGCGGCACGTTACGCATTTGCCGCCCACTTCGTGGAAGTTGAAGTGGATACAGAGCTCGGTCATGTCCGTGTTCTGAAGTATCTCGCCGCGCACGACAGCGGGCGCATCATAAATCCTTTGACGTGTGCTAGCCAAGTCAAAGGCGGCGCCACGATGGGCATCGGCATGGCGCTGCACGAAGAGTTGTTGTATGACCGCGCCACCGGCCTGCCGCTCACCGCCGGCTACTACGGCGCCCGAGTGATGACGCATCTCGATGCCCCGGACATCGAAGTGCTGTTCGTCGAGACCGAAGATCCTTACGGCCCGTTCGGCGCGAAGTCGATCGGCGAGTCGACCATCGTTCCTTCCGTGGCCGCGATCGCTAACGCCGTCTTCAACGCCACCGCACGGCGCATTAGGCAGCTTCCCATCACTCGCGACAAAGTTTTGGGGGCCATGGCATGAAAGCCTTCACGAACCTGAATCCGCGCGATCTGAAAGAAGCCGTTGCGCTGCTCGGCCGTGAACCCAACGCAGCCATCGTCGGCGGCGGCAGCGATTTGCTGGGAATGGTGAAGGAACATCTCATCCAGCCCGACGTTCTCGTGAACCTCAAAACCATTCCAGGTCTGGATCAGATTACAGCCAGGCGCGACAGCGTAACCATTGGCGGCCTGATCACGCTGGATGCTCTCAGCCGCGACCCGTTGATCCGTAGCCGCTACAGAGTTCTCGCCGAAGCCGCCGAGAGCGTGGGAACCCCGCAGATTCGCAACGCCGGAACGCTCGCGGGCAACGTCTGCCAGCGGCCCTGGTGCTGGTATCTGCGCAATGGATTCCCGTGCTTGAAAAATGGCGGGAGCATCTGCTACTCGGCTTCCGGCGAAAATCAGTTCCACGCCATCTTCGGCGGCGGTCCAAGTTACATCGTGCATCCATCCGATACCGCGCCCGCGTTAGTCGCGCTGGATGCGAAATTTCACATCGCCGGACCGAAGGGCGAGCGCGTGATCCCGGCCAGTGACTTCTTCACGCTACCGCGCGTCGATTTCAAACGCGAGAACGTCCTCCAGAAAAACGAACTGCTGGTGCGGATCGAACTCCCGATGCGGGAAGGCGCTGAAGGCGCCTATCACAAGCTGCTCGACCGCGAAGCCTGGATGCACGCCGTCGTGAGCGCCGCCGTAGTCGTACGAATCGACCGCGAAATCTGCAAGGGCGCCCGCATCGTGCTCGGCGGCGTCGCGCCGATCCCCTGGCGATTGGCGAAAGTCGAAGCCATGCTGGTAGGCCGCCGGATCACGCCTGAGCTGGCAGCCCGAGCCGGGGAGGCGGCCGTCGAAGGCGCGCGGCCCCTGGCGAAAAACGGCTACAAGATCCCGCTCACAAAAACGCTGGTCAAACGAGCCTTGCTGTCCTACACTGCTATCGCCTGACTCCCGCGCGCCTGACACGTATGATATGCGGCATACTGTGTTGAAGCATGCCGAAGTGCGCAGCCTGTTCCGCTGAAGTCCCCGCCACCAGCCGGTTTTGTCCGGATTGCGGCGTCGCGACTCAGTCCAGCCGGCCGGTGATGGCTACCGCGGCGGCGACTGAAGCGATGCCGCCCAGACGCTCGAGTCAGAGCAGCGGATCGCTCACTAACTCAGGCGCCGTGGATTTCGACGAGGGCCGCTTTCTGCCGGGGACGCTGCTGGCCGAACGCTACCGCATCCTCGGCTGCGTGGGAAAAGGCGGCATGGGCGAGGTCTATCGCGCCAACGATCTGCGCCTGGGCCAGTCGGTTGCGCTGAAGTTTCTGCCCGAACACATGTCGCAGGACCCGGCCATCCTGGCCCGCTTCTACAGCGAAGTACGCATTGCGCGGCAGATCACGCATCCGAACGTGTGCCGCGTGTACGACATCGGCGATGTCGAAGGCCAGCCGTTCATTTCCATGCAATTCGTGGATGGCGAAACCCTTGCGTCACTGTTGCTGCGAATCGGCAGACTTCCCGCAGACAAAGCCATCGACATCACGCGCCGTCTCTGCGCAGGCCTCGCCGCGGCGCACTCGCAAGGCGTCCTGCATCGCGATCTGAAACCCGCCAACATCATGATCGATGGCCGCGGCCAGGTGCTGATCATGGATTTCGGCCTGGCCGGCGTGGCCGAACAAATTGAAGGCTCGGATATTCGCAGCGGCACGCCCGCGTACATGTCGCCTGAGCAACTGGCCGGCCGCGAGGTCTCGACGCGAAGCGATCTGTACGCGCTCGGCCTCGTGATGTACGAAATCTTCACCGGCAAGCGTCCCTTCGATGCCGGCACTTTGGCGGAGCTGGTGCGACTGCGCGAAGAGAGCCGGCCGGCGGAGATTTCGAGCCTGGCTCGTGATGTGGACCCCGCCGTTGAGCGCATCATCTTAAGATGCCTGGACCCCGATCCTGCCAGCCGGCCCGGATCGGCATTCTTGGTTTCTTCCGCCATGCCCGGCGGCGATCCGCTGGCGATGGCCCTAGCCGCCGGAGAAACACCGTCGCCGGAAATGGTGGCAGCAGCGGGCAGCCAGGAAGCGATGCGTCCGCTGTGGGCCATTTTGACGTTGTCGTTCATCCTGGTCGCGCTGGTGGTGTTGTTGGTCGCGACTTCCAAGCAGTCTTTCGTCGCCCGGGTTCGCTTCGAGGTGCCTCCCGAGGCCATGGCTGTACAAGCGCGGAAAATGATCCAGCAACTGGGCTACACGGCTCCGCCCGATGACCATGCCTGGGGATTCGACTACAACGTTAAGTATCTGAACTTCGTCAGAGACCACGCGAAGCCGCCCATTGATTGGTCCGCTGCCATAAATGGCCAGCCCTCTGCGATTCTTTTTTCATATCGCCAAAGCCCGGGGCCACTTCAGGCCCAGAACATAAACGGCATCGTAGGGCGTCCTACTTATACCGATCCGCCGCAAACAACACCCGGCATGGCGACCGTCCAAATGGACCTGACCGGTCACCTGCTCTCATTCTCCGTCGTGCCAATCAAGTCCAATGAATCAGTGCCCGCTCCCGCAGATCCGGCAACGCTGTTCGGCCTGGCTGGCCTCGACTTTAAAACATTCAAGCCCGATACTCTGCGCTCGATTCCCGCCGTTGCCACTGACAACACCGCCGCCTGGACTGGATTCTTTCCGGGCCACCCGGATTATCCTATTCGCGTCGAAGCGGCTTGGTGGCGCGGCCAGCCGGTCTTCTTCAAGATCACGGAAGCTGCCGACGTCTCGACTCCAAGTTCTGGGCCAAGCGCCGAACAGCAAGTTCAGCGAGTCATCTCCGTTACAGGCATGTTTATGTTCCTGGTTGTAGCGCCGTTGTTCGCTTGGCGAAACTTGCGGCTGGGCCGGGGTGATCGTCAGGGGGCGCTTCGCTTGGGAGTGTTCGCATTCTCGCTCGGCCTCATTGCCTGGATGCTATCCACTCATCATGTGTCGACCATTTGGGAGTTCGGCCTGATCACAACCGCGACTGCCCTCGCATTGTTGACCGCCGCGCAACTCTGGGTGTCTTACTTAGCCCTGGAGCCGGCGGTCCGGCGCCGTTGGCCGCGCATCCTGATTACCTGGACTCGAGTGCTGACTGGCCGTTGGCGGGATGCCTTGGTCGGGCGCGATGTGCTGATCGGTATCGCCGTTGGTGTCGGATACGATCTGGCGTTCTGCGCGTCGCGTGCCTACTACATACACAACGGCGCTCGACCGCCCGGTTTTACCGATTTGGCCAGTCTATACGGATTCCAGATGGACGTGAGCATGATCCTGCGACAGATGATCAGTAGCCTCGCCTTCGCGCTCGTGTTCTTCCTGTTATTTTTCGTTTTGCGGCTCGTTGCGCGCAAGGAGTGGCTTGCAGGAGTCATCTTCGTGCTCGTCTTCAGCTTGAGTCGTGGTTTGGCCAGCGATTATCAATTGGTAGCGACTGTGTTGTACCTCGTCGTCTATGGCCTGATCGTCACTGTGCTGCTGCGCTTCGGGTTGCTAGCCCTGGTGACGGCGCTCTTCGTCACCGATCTGTTACCCACCATCTTGCTGACGCCGAATTTCACTGCCTGGTACGGAACCGCAAGCCTCATGGTTCTGGTGGTGGTGATCGCTCTTGCGTTGGTCGCCTTCCGTCAAGCCCTGGGAGGGCGGCGGCTGCTCGCGCCTCTGCTCGATGAATAGTTCGTGGCGCTCTCGCCTGGCGATGGGCGCTCTGATGCTCGCCATCACCGCTGGTTTCTATTGGAAGCTTGTTTTCACAACACAATTCAACTGGTTCGGATCGGCCGACATCGCGCTGCAGGTTCTGCCTTGGTTCCAGTATGAAGCGCGCGAGCTGCATCACGGCCGCCTGCCATTGTGGGAAGCGCATCAATGGATGGGCCAGCCTCTGCTGGGACAAGCGCAGCCCGGCGCCGCCTATCCATTGAACTGGCTGCTGTTTCTTCTGCCGCTCCACAAAGGACTCATCTCGGTCAACGCTCTCAACTGGTACTTCGTCGCGATTCACTTCATGGCCATCGTCTTCTGCTACGCGCTGTGCCGCGACCTGGGGCGTTCGCGCCGGGCGTCGCTGATTGCCGGCTGCGTGTTCGGATTAGCCGGTTACGTCGGCAGTACCGATTGGCCGCAAATGGTGAACGGCGCGGTATGGGCGCCTCTGGTCCTGCTGTTTCTGCTGCGCGCTGTTCGCGGCCGGGCGCCATTGTTCAGTGCAGCGCTCTCGGGCGGATTGCTCGGAGTCGCGTGGCTCAGCGGACATCATCAGATCCCGATTTTCACGACGTTGGCAGTCGCGGGTTTGTGGATATTCTTCGCGCTACGCGGAGGCCGCATCGACTGGAGTATCGTTCGTCTCGCAGCGATCTGCGTCGTCGCCATGTTCCTCATCAGCGCTCTTCAGACGTTGCCTGCATATGAGTACGGCAAGCTCGCACGCCGCTGGGTCGGTACGCCGGAGCCGATCGCATGGGACCAGAAAGTGCCATACAGCGTGCACACCGAGTATTCGATGCCCGGCTCGTCGTTGCTCGCGCTCGTCATCCCCGGCCTGAACACGCACGCCGATCCCTTCGTCGGAATAGTAGCCATCGCACTGGCGTTGGCCGGTTTTGCGATGGCCTGGAAAGAACGCGCGGTCCGGATCTTCACAGCTTTTTCTATTTCCGGTCTGCTCTTCTCCCTGGGATTCCACAATATTTTTCACGGCATCGCCTATTCTCTGGTCCCTCTGGTTGAGAAAGCGCGCGTGCCGTCGAACGCGATCTTTATCTTTCATGCCGGAGTGGTTGTCCTCATCGCGTTCGGCGTCGATGCCTTCTTCTCGGATGAATCGAAATCCGCCTGGCGATCTCGAATCGCCATCGGTTGCGCGATATTTGGCGCAGTACTCGCCGGTCTCATTCTCAACGCCGCGCTCGCCGCCAAGCTGAAGTTCGAAGCCGACGACCGGATCGCCTTGACCGCGCTCTTCGCCATTTTGCTGGCCGCCATTCTGTGCTCCCACGTAAAAGGGCGACTCACGCGAACGCACGCCCTCACCGCGATCGTGATTCTAATGCTGGTCGAGTTAGGCAACGATTCCGGATACGCACTGCCGCAAAACAAGAATGACCATAGGTTCCCGGAGCAATACGAGACCAACGCCGACATCGCGCAATTCCTCAAGCAGCAGCCCGCGGTGTTTCGGGTCGACATCGACGACAATGACCTGCCCGGTAATTTTGGCGACTGGTACGGACTGGACATGTTCACCGGCCTGGTCGCGAGCGCCCCCACAAACATCCTCGCGTTGGATTGGTCCTCCGATCGCGACAAAATGCTCTTGGGAGTGGCCTACTATGTAGGAAAGAAACCAGCGAACGCCTCGCAGGAACTGGTGTTCGAAGGATACACCGGCCTCAAGGTCTATCGCAATCCCCAGGCGTTTCCACGCGCTTGGATCGTGCATGCAGTGGCGGTAGTGAAAGACGCGCCGGAATCGAATGGCCTGATCCGCAGTCCCGATTTCGATGCGCGCCGCACGGCACCCGTCTACTCGCCTGCCCCCCCACTCAGCTCCTGCGGCGCCTCTCAAGATCCAGTACAGATAGCCGCCCGCACCCCTCAATCGCTAACCCTTCAAGTAGATCTTGCTTGCGATGGCATGGTCGTCATGAGTGAGACGTACTTCCCAGGATGGAAGGCCACGATAGACGGCAACGCCACCGAGATCCGCGAAGTCTATGGCGCGCTCCGCGGCATCCTTGCGCCACAAGGCCGGCACGAAATCCGAATGTGGTATCGGCCTCAGTCTTTTATTTTCGGCGCGATGCTGACATTCGCGGGCGTGCTCGGAATCTGTGCGCTCGGTCTCGCCGAGCGAAAGAAACCATCACGGCTCGGTTAAGACGCGGAACTCTCCCGGAGCGATACCACTTCCACTTCCGTATTCCTGGAAAAGACGGCCCCACTCGGTCCCATCCAGCCATTTCTCAAAGACCTTGCGATCTTTGACCGGCCACCGGTACCAATCGTGATAGCATTCCGAACCCAGCACGAATGCATGCACCAGCGGAGTGTGGAAGAAGAGCTTCTGAATGCCTTTCAGCGGCCCGAACCAGCAAACATCCCCCACGCGGCTCGCGAAATTGTCGCCCACCGTGAATCCCCAATTCTCTCCACTGATATCGTCGCCCGCCAGTTCGATTTCTTCCGGCCGGCCCTTGCCGAGCCCGTGCTCGTGAGCCAGCCGGATGTAAGGAATCGTCATTGGATCGAATCCCATGAGCTTGGCGGCTACGGCGTCAATCGCAACCTGGTCGGCGCTGGCCAGGATCACGTTCTTCACTTTGGGCCGCATCGTTC
>JBGPSX010000194.1:0-7318 GCA_041490325.1 Bryobacteraceae bacterium
CAACAACGCCTCGGTCGGGCAACTCAATAATCATGGCGAACTGGCAGGCTACGCGGAAAAGGGCACTCACGATCCCGACTGCGGGTCCAAACCTGCAAACAATGGCATGGGACCGCAAGCCCTCGACTTCGAAGCCGTGATTTGGGGCCCGGAGCCGGGCCAGATTCGCGAACTGCAGCCGCTTCCCGGCGACACAGTCGGAATGGCGATCTGGATCAACGACAGCGGGCAGGCCGTCGGAACCAGCGGTACCTGCGCTACCACCATCCTTCCTCCGTTCCCGGCGGTTGGATTGCACGCCGTCCTATGGGAGAAAGACGGCTCTGTCCATGACCTGGGCAATCTGGGTGGCACCGCAACCACCACTATGCCGGCTGTCGGCAACATCGCTCTGTCCATCAACAATCAGAGTCAGATAGTAGGCGCATCCATCCTGCCAGGGAACACCACCAGTCACGCCTTCCTGTGGACCAAGGAAAAAGGTATGCAGGACCTCGGCACGCTGGACGGAGATGTTTCCAGCACCGGCTTATCAATAAACGACAGAGGCGAGGTGGTTGGCCCGTCTGTAGACGCGGAAGGAAACATACGCCCGTACGTGGCGCGGAATGGCGTGATGACCGACCTCAACTTAGTCGTTCCCGAGGACTTTCCTTTATTCCTACTGCTTGCATTCGGTGTCAATAATCGCGGTGAAATCGCCGGCTTTGGCGTTCAGAAGAGCGCGCCTCACGACATCCACGCTTTTCTGGCTACTCCCGAAGTTACGGTTGCGATCGCCGGACCAGACGGCGCAATCTCGACCACCAATGTGTTCCAAACATTTTCCTCGTCGTTCACCCTCTCGGCGGCCAAGTCGGCTTCGGCCAACCCCGGAGCGCTCTCTTACTCCTGGACGTTGGCGCCCGGTTATCCTTCGGCGGCCATCCTCTCCGGCAACACTGCGACGCCGATCCTCCAGCTTCCCAGTAGGGCTACATACAAGCTCATCCTCACGGTGACCGATTCGACCGGTACGACGGCCATCACGACGGTAACAGTGCATTACTCTTAGGTCTCAAAGCGCCGTTTCAATTTCTCGGGCACGCGACTCGGTTGTTTAGTCGATGCGAGTCGTCGGAATGGGGAGAGTAACCGTAGGGTGTCTCCCCTTTAGCTCTTCTAAAGACACTAGGGCGGGGATCTTTGTCTACTCGTCCCGCAGCGCCACCAGAGGGCCCTCTCGCGTCGCGCGTAGCGCGGGGATATAGGTCGCCAACAACGTAATCGCGAGCAGAATCTCGCACCATTCTCAAAGACCTTCCTCCAGGTGGAGCGCGAACGGATTGCGAGTTTTTACGCAGCCTCTATGCCGCGAAGGTATACAGCGGATGATTCAATCGAGAACCTTCAACAACACCTTCTTCCCGTCGAAGCGCTCATCAGCTTGTACTTCGGCGAGCCCTTCTCATGCATGTGGGTACTCACTGACAACCACTTTGAACACCATCGTTTAGCATCCGCGAAAGAACTAATCGCTTTAACCCTCCGTTTTCGCAGGTCCGTCGAATTCGACTCGAACGATCATGACCTTTTCGCAGCAGAGCTATACCAATCGTTGTTTGGTGGACTAAGTGCACATGCAAGGCGGAAGCCCCAATGGTTAGTGGCTGCGGACGACGCGTTGTTCGACGTGCCCTTTGCAGCCCTGGTTTTAGAAACGAGGCAAGGAATTCCGGTGTACCTGATGCAGCCACACAGCACCGCCAGAATTCCCAGCGCTCTGCTGCTGTCTGCGCCATCCACGTCCGCCACGCCCGGACCGTTTCTCGGGATCAGTGACGGAGTCTACAACACCGCCGACTCGCGCTGGACAGGCAGGCTCGCACACGCTATCGCCCCGTTGAGTAAGCCGCCACAGCAACTGGCTCGATTGGCAGCCAGCGGGAAAGAGCTGATGGCCTGCGCTCGCGAATGGCAAAGCAGCACGGCGCTGCTATTGACCGGACTGGATGCCACCACGGCGTCAGTTCAGGCAAGTTTGAAAAATCGCCCTGCCGTAATCCACATTGCGGCGCACGTGATCCAACCGGAGAACAAACCGGAACAAGCAGTGACCCATCTCGGTCTCTCTGCACCGGGACAAGCGCAAATCCTCGCGCAAGACGACATTGCAAAGCTGGATGTTTCTGGTTCCACAGTCGTGATGAGCGGCTGCAGCTCGGCCGCATTGAAGCCTGTCCCAGGCGTCGCCATCCTGGGACTCAGTCGCGCGTGGCTGTTTGCGGGTGCGCGCGCCGTGGCCGGAAGCCGATGGGCTACTCCCGATGACACCGGCGAGCTATTTCAAGCGTTTTATCGAGAACTGCGGAACCGTTGTGACCGCGGCGCTGACGGTCGTGTAGTTGGCGCATCTCTCCAACGCGCGCAGCAGGAAATGCTGCGACGCGGCGCCACTTGGCGCTCCAATCCCAATTACTGGGGAGCGTTCTACGTGGTTGAAAAGGAGTAATACGACATGGTTGCAACGATGGGAAGGCTGGGTACCCGTGTATCCGAACACCTCGTCAAATGGATCTCACGGGACTCGGACCAAAGTAGCGATGCGGCCATAGCGGATTCTCCCGATTCAGTGGCGCCAGCTCAAGACGAACCCGATGCTTCCCCGTATCCGGCCAGCGCCGTGAACTGGTCCGATCTTGTAGCTAGAATCCAGCGCGGCGACGACTCGGGGATGGAAGACCTGTATCTTCTTTTCTCCAAAGGCATCCGTTACTACTTGTGCCGCCAGCTTGGAGCGCAGGAACTCGAAGACAAGATCCACGATACCTTCCTCATCGTGGTCCAGGCGATCCGTCGAGGCGACTTGAGAGAGCCCGATCGGCTGATGGGTTTTGTCCGAACGGTGGTCCGGCGACAAGTCGCCGCGCACATCGACCGGGTGGTTCACAGCCGCCGCGAAGAGATGCATCTGGACGTCGGCGTGCGCATTCCCGACTTCCACCGCAACCCCGAACAGTCCACTGCCTTCCGTCAAAAAGTCGACTTGATGCGCGAAGTCCTTCAGAAACTATCCGATCGCGACCGGGAGATTCTTACGCGTTTCTATCTACATGAACAATGCCAGGAAGCGATCTGCGCCGATATGAATCTGACCGAAACCCAGTTCCGCTTGCTGAAATCTCGCGCCAAGGCCCGTTTTGGTGAATTGGGAAGGCGCAAGCTGCAACAAAAGTCCATGGGAGCGTTTTTTTTGAGAACTTCCCCCGGTGCCATGCACTAGGGCAGCATAGAAACTTTGCTGCACCGACCGAAGATGCTTCAAGGAAGCCAACGGCGGCCCAGGCTCGGGCTTCCGGGGAGGTTCGTGATGAACAAGCGCTCTAATCGACATGTTCCAGAAGACGTTCTGGAGCGATACGCCATGGGGCGGCTCTCCGGCGAGGAATGCGAGCCTGTGGAAGAACACCTGCTCCTGTGCGCGGTCTGCCAGAGGAGTCTGGAGCAGACCGATGAGTACATCCGCGTTGCTCAGGCCGCAACCGCGATCGTCGCCCACGATTCACCGAATCGCACCAACACAATTGCCATTCCCATCTGGGCGGCAGCTGCGCGATAAGGTTCCATGACACAAGCAGTCCCTGCACGCTGCTGCGTGAATCTGGGCTGGACGTCGACTAGGTTTTCAACGCGCCCGAACCCCGCCGCCGTTCCAAGTGCGCTCGATAGTAGTTGCTGGCCAGGTAAAGTAACGGCGCCGCAAGCAATCCCCACTGCCAGCCCCACAAACGTTCCGCGACGATGACCGCACTCGCAATCAATACTCCGGCCACATAATAAGGAACGACGGCTTCCGCGATGTGGCGCCATATCGAGGCGCCTGTTTGGGTCAGGGCAATAATGCCAGACACCAACCCGGTATTGACGGCGAAGAACACCAGCGCTGCCACCGGCAGCATCCCCGGTGCATTCTTGAGCCCTTGGCTCAGCCAGTAGTTCGCAGGATTGTACGCCACCGCAAGAGCGATGATCACGGACGCAATGCTGAAAACAGTTCGGCGCGCAGTCACGCGCGTTCGCGGTCTCCAGATACACTGCGCCAGCGTGGCAGCGAATGCGATCGCCATCGCCTCGCCCAGAGAGTAGTTGGCTATGCCGATCAGAATAAATGCAAACACCGCCGAGACCGACGCCTCAAACCCAGGCACCCTCACTTTCCACGTTGCACTGAGCAGCGCCAGCACAAGATAGGTCCAGAAGCGAGGAAGATCCTGCGTCGAGAACTGCCACAGGCCGTCTATCAGGAAGAAAATTCCCAAGCCGACCACGCACTGGTAATACGCACTCGCTCGCGCAGGCATCCACTGGATTGAGGCACTTTCCGGGCCGTGTGGATGTACTTAGAATCAAGATTTTGACAAACGTCAGTCCAGCGGAAGAGTCGAATTGACCACCTTAGAGAGCCAAAATGTCTCTCAGGTTTTTCTTTGGAACTTTTCTCAAAACACGCGGCGGCTCAAACGATCGATTTTGAACTTGGCTGTATCGGCGACCGCCATCACCGCCATCACGCCGGCCTGAATCGGGTCTGTCACCACCAGGTCGGCCGCATCCGGAACACTGCCCGCCATGTTCAAACTGACCACCAGCAAACCTTGCGCGCGGACTTCTCGAACAGCTTTCTCGATCTCGCCCCCCATCAGCGATCCAGCGAGTACCAGAGCCCGCGCGCGCGGGAGTCTGCCGACGGCGCGAACAGCATCGGCCAGGGGCTGCTCGCCGACCAGCGGAATGGTGTCCACCGAGATGTGTTCGCCGCGAATATTGTGACGGTCGGCTTCCGAGATGGCGCCGATGGCCACCTGCCCTACTTGCGCTCCACCGCCGACAATAATGATGCGCTTGCCGTAGATCCGTTCCATCGTTTTGACCACGCGCACTTCTCGAACGCTGGCCAGTTTTTCGAGGTCCGCTTGCAAGACCGCTGCTTCCACCGGAAGATCGATCTCGAAATAGATGCGCGATTCGTTGTCGCGTTGCTCGATAATTTCGACCGATGCAATGTCGCCCCGATGTTCGGCAATAACGCCGGTCAATTCGTGCAGGACGCCAGGGCCCGAGCGCGCCACAATAAAGATGCCGCATCGATCGGCGCTCATCGAACCTCGTACTTTTTCAGAAGATCGTCCCAGTGGCCCTGGGCCTTCAGCAGCAATTCGCAAACCTCGCGCACAGCGCCCTGCCCGCCGGCGTTTTCGGTGACATGCCTGGCGCTGCGCTTGACCTCTGGCCGCGCATTGGCGGTCGCGATACCGAGGCCGACTCGATTCATGACAACAATGTCAGTCAGATCGTCGCCCATGAAAGCGACTTGAGCGGCCGGCACACCGGACTGCTTGAGAATCTCCTCGAGAATCGGAATTTTCTCGATGTGACCCTGGTAGACATAAGTCATGCTGCACTGCTGGGCGCGAGCTTCGGTGGCCGGCGAGACGCGGCCACTGATGACACCGGTCTGGATTCCTTTCCACGAGAGCCACTGCAGCGCGATGCCATCCTGGGTATCAAAGCCTTTGGTCTCGACCATGTTTCCACTCGCGTCCGGAACGCTATAAAGTTTGCCGTCAGTCAACACGCCATCAACATCCATCAACAACAGCCGTATTTGCGCGGCAACTTCAGTCACAGAAGCAGACATTGCCTCTCATGGTACCCCGTGGCGCACGCACTCATGCGTGCCGCGTTCACACTCGTGTGAACGCAGTTACAGTCATGCGGCCGGTCACCGCCCGAGCGCCGCTGCAATCGGCTTCCCCAGCGCGCCCGTATATCCAGCCGGATCGAGGCCCAACAGAGAAAGTATCGTCGGCGCAATGTCGCGTTGCTCGGCGGAAGCCGTGCTTTCCCCAACCGCCGGCGTGTCCGGACCAATCGCGGCCAACCAGATGCGATCCGCCCCTTCGATATTCTTCCCGTGACTGCCCCAGTCCTCGAGCCTCGACCCGCGGCCATGATCCGCCGTCACGATGAGCGTGGTCGAATCGCGATATTGCTTCATGCTTTGAATCGTGGTCCACAGGCGCTCCAGATAACCATCGAAATTGGCGATCGAATCCAGCAAAAGATCATACCGTCGCGCATGCGCCCACTCGTCGGTATCGTTGAGCGAGATGAACAGCACGCGAGGTTTCGCGGTCTTGAGATACTCGAGCCCCATTTCAAAGGTGAAAGCATCCAGGCGCGCGGACTCCCACGGCGTGGACGCCTGCGATTGTAGCCGGCTCATGAGCGCCAGCCCGGGGGCCTTAGGCAGGTCGATCTTATCGTATCCGGCGTTAATGAAAATCGATCCTGGTGTGTGCTCTCCTATTTTGTGGAAATTATCCCAGCTTGCGATGAGCGCAACCTGCTCGCGCTTGAGCCGCAGCTTGCTGCGCAAGTATTCCAGTACAGTTTCATTCGGATTCTGGATAGGGTCGTTGTTCCGGATCGCCTCATCGTTAGCGCGACCGGTCAAGATCTCGGAATAGCCTGGATAGGACACGCGATATGCGTTGGTGACCTTCATGTCGGTCAATATCACACCGCGCGGCGCCAGCTTGGTCCAGAAGAACGGCATCAGCGCTTCGCGCCGTTCCTTGCCGGTTGATTTCTCGTATCGTTTTCGCCGATCGACGGCTTTCTCCATGCCAGCCGTTTTCTCGTTCGCAAGCATGGGATCGATGCCGCGCGTCAGGTCCTGCCATCGCAATCCGTCACTGGTGATAAGAACGACGTTGCGCGTGCGATGTGGCTGCGCGACGGCCGACAGGGCAACGATCAACGCGAGAATGACGAGGCGGAGTGCAAGCATAAGCCATATCGTACCGCGCGCTCTATTGCATCGTGATGAAGCGCATCGTATCATTCGGACGGAATGATCGCTCAGGTAGCCGAACTCATTTCGCGCCACCAAATGTTCCGGCCCGATGACCGCGTCGGCGTAGCTGTCTCCGGCGGCGCTGATTCGGTGTTCTTACTGCACGCTTTGCGCAACCTGGCGCCGCGTTGGAAGCTCGCTCTCGGCGTCATTCACGTCGAGCACGGCATCCGTGGAAACGCATCTAAGCAAGATGCCGATTTTGTACGCCAACTCGCAGCCAGTCTCGACCTGCCCTTCCACTTTCGCCAAGCGAATGTGCCCGCCATGGACGACAATCTCGAACAAGCTGCTCGTCGCGTGCGCCACGCATTCTACGGAGAATTGCTCGCCTCGGGCCAACTGGATCGCATCGCTACAGGCCACACGCAAGGCGACCAAGCTGAAACGGTGCTTTACCGGATCCTGCGCGGTTCCGGA
>JBGPSX010000195.1:0-7310 GCA_041490325.1 Bryobacteraceae bacterium
ATCGCCGAATGCCAATTCCGACGCCTTGGCCCGGCGATAGTACAAATGCACATCGTTTTCCCAGGTGAAGCCCATCCCGCCGTGCACCTGAATCGCGCGATTGCCAACTTCGCGATAGGCATCGCTCGCATACGCCTTCGCCACCGAAACCGCCAGACTCGCGTCGGGAATGCCTTCCTGCATCGCATAAGCGGCGTAGTAAACCGCCGAGCGCGAGCTTTCCGTATACAGCAGCATGTCAGCACATTGGTGCTGGACCGCCTGAAATTGGCCGATCGGACGCCCGAACTGTTTCCGTGTCTTGGCGTATTCCACGGTGACGTCGAGCAGGCGCTGCATGCCGCCCGTCATCTCGGCCACCAGACCGACCGTTGCTATGTTGAGCGTTCGTGCCAGGGCCGCGCCAGCGCGATCGCCTCGAACGAGCAAATCTGCGCGCGGAATCCCGACATTCTGAAAACTCACTTCGTATAGCTTCCGCGTCGCATCCAGACTCGGCATCGGGCTGACGCGAAGCCCGGCTGCGCCGGCAGGCACTATGAACAGCGCAAGTTCTCCATCCAGCCGCGCAGCCACCACTATGAAATCAGCCACGCCAGCATCCGTCACAAACAGCTTCTGCCCGTTCAGGACGTAACCGCCCGAACCCGCGTGGGCCTGCATCGCGACCGCATCAGGCGACCACGACGCGGGTTCTTCCAGCAGCGCGATGGTCGCTTTCGTGTCGCCGCGCGTGATGGCGCCCAAGTGTTGCTGCTTGTGGCTCTCACTGCCGGAGGCTTCGAGCAGTGCGCCTCCCAGCAGCACGGTGCTGAAAAACGGCCCAGGCAGCAGAGCACGGCCCATCTCTTCGAGCGTCGCCGCCATTTCCACCGTGCCCATTCCGAACCCGCCGTACTCTTCGGCGAAGAGGATGCCGGTCCAGCCTTGATCGGCCATCTTGCGCCACAGCGCGGGATCGAAAGCAGTATCGGTTTCCATTTGCTTTCGCACTTCCGCCGGCGGGCATTCCGCGGCCAGGAATTTGCGCACCGTGTTCTTCAACGTCTGCTGTGTTTCTGTCAATCCGAATTGCATGCGAGAACTTTCCTTGGTTCCTGGTTCTTAGTTCATTGGCTCAGTAACTCTTGGGGAGGCCCAGCACAAAATGACCCACGATGTTGCGCTGGATCTCCGACGTCCCGGCTTCAATTGTGTTGCCACGCGCGCGCAAGAACGAGTACGCCCATTGGCCTTCGTCGATGGCGTGACTGCCGCCCTTGGTCAACTGCGCGTAGGGTCCCAACAGCTCCGCGGCCACTTGCTGGAAGCGCTGGTTCAGCTCAGTCCAGAAAATCTTCTGCACCGATCCTTCCGGTCCCGGCACTCCGTTTTGGTTGATCCGTGTGATCGCGCGCATCTGGTTCAGGCGCATAATTTCGATGTCCACGTAGCTCTGCGCCAGCTTCTGCCGCATCAGTGGATCTTCGCCGGCAGGCCGTCCGTTGCGCTGGATCGAATGCGAGAGCTGCACCAGCCGATCGAACTGGCGTCTGAAGGTAACCTGCATGCCTGCGCCCAGCGTCGCGCGCTCGTGCATTAAAGTGCCGATGGCGACATTCCAGCCGTCACCCACTTTCCCGAGTACGTTCTCGGCCGGCACTCGCACGTCGCGAAAAAACAACTCGCAGAATTCGCTCTCGCCGGTCATTTGACGCAGCGGTCTCACTTCGACGCCCGGACTCCGCATGTCCACCAGAATGTAAGTCAGTCCCTTATGCTTGGTGGAATCGGGATCGGAGCGCGTCAGCAAAGCGCACCAGTCGGCCGCCCAGCCATAGCTGGTCCACACCTTCTGCCCGTTGATCACATAATGATCGCCATCCAGCCGCGCATCGGTGCGGACATTGGCGAGGTCGGAGCCGGCATTCGGTTCGGAAAATCCCTGACACCAGATTTCGTCGGCGCTCAGGATATTCGGCAGGAAGCGCTTCTTCTGCGCATCGGTTCCGAAGGCGATAATAGTGGGACCGATCAGCATCAGGCCAAGCACGTTGGCCAGCGGCGGTGCACCGGCGCGCGCCATCTCTTCGGTGAAGAGCACCTGTTCCATCAGCGTCGCGCCACGACCGCCGTACTCAGTGGGCCATGCGATTCCGGCCCATCCTGCGCCATAAACTTTCTTCTGCCACTGACGCAGAAATTCAAAGCGCGCGTTCATTTCATCTTCAGTTCGATGCTTCTCCCAATCGGCGGGAACATTGTTTTGGAGCCATGCCCGCACATCGTCGCGGAACTTCAGCTCGCCGGCAGTAAGGTTGAGATCCATGACTTGAGTCAGCATATCAGGTGGGCGCTCGGGACGGCGGCCTAATCGCCGGCAGCGGCGGCCTACTATAGAAAGGATGGTCTCGCTCGACGGCTCGCACCTGACGTTCGACTTAGTTCACCGCGTTTCCAAGCAGGCTGAAACTGTCGCCATCGCACCTGACGCTGTCGTAGCCATGCGCCGCTCCCGGGCCGTCGTCGAAAGACTCGCAGCCGGCGATGAGCCTGTGTATGCCGTCAATACCGGCGTCGGTCTGCTGGCCGACGTTCGCGTTCCGCCGAAGGAGCTAGAGCAATTGCAGCGCAACGTCATTCGCTCGCACGCCTGCGGCGTTGGAGCGCCTCTCGCGCGTGAGGAAGTGCGAGCCATGATGTTGATCCGCGCCAATGTCCTCGCCAAGGGTTTCTCCGGCATTCGCCCACTGGTGGCCGAGCGCCTCTGCGACTTGTTGAACCACGGCGTAACTCCCGTTGTTCCCTCGCAAGGAAGCGTTGGCGCGAGCGGCGATCTCGCGCCTCTGGCACACATCGCGCTGGTCCTGATCGGCGAAGGCGAAGCTGTTTTCGAAAACGTCCGATATCCGGGCGCCGAAGCGCTGCGCCGCGCCGGTATCGAGCCCATCGTCCTGGCCTCGAAAGAAGGCATCTCGCTGGTCAACGGCACGCAGGCCATGCTCGCCGTGGGCGGCCTTCAATTACTGGAATCAGAAACCCTGGCGGATGCAGCCGACCTGATCTGCGCCATGACTGTCGATGGACTGCGCGGCACGCCCCGCGCCTTCGATCCTCGCATCCACGACACGCGTCCGTTTCCCGGCCAGATTCAAAGCGCCCGCAATCTGGCGGGCTACCTGGAAGGCAGCGAGATCCGCCAGTCCCACATCACCTGCCGCCGTGTGCAGGACGCGTATTCGCTGCGCTGCGCCCCGCAGGTTCATGGCGCCGTGCGCGATGCGTTGACCGATGCCCGCCGCGTCCTGACCATCGAGCTCAACTCCGTTACCGACAATCCTCTCGTGATCGGCGATGAGATCATTTCAGGCGGCAATTTCCACGGCGAGCCGCTGGCGATGCAGTTGGACGCGATGGCGGTGGCGCTGACGATTCTGGCGGGCATCTCCGAACGCCGCATCGATCGGCTGGTCAATCCCGCGCTCAACGAAGAGCTGCCGCCGTTCCTGGCGAATCACGCCGGCCTCGAATCCGGATTCATGATGCTGCAGGTCACCGCCGCCGCCCTGGTCGCCGAGAACCGCGTGTTCGCGCATCCGGCTTGCACGGGATCCATCACCACCAGCGGCAACAAAGAGGACTTTGTCAGCATGGGCATGACGTCCGCGATGAAGCTGAAGCAGGTAGTCAGAAACACGCGCAACGTTCTTGCGATCGAGCTACTCTCCGCCGCGCGCGCGCTGGATTGCCTGCATCCCTTGAAATCGAGCGCGATCATCGAACGGACCCGCCGGTCGCTACGGACCATCAGTCCCCCCTGGATCGCCGACCGTTCGCTGGGCGAAGACATCGAACGCGTAGGCGACTGGATTTCCACCGCTTCGTTTGGGACTCGGTTGGATTGATTTTTGGAAACCGCTCCCTTTGGTCACGGCTAGGGGCTGGAAACCGTCAACGTCGATTTGTGCACTCCGGACCCTAACCGAGCCGTGACCGAAGGGAGCGGTTTCAAATAATCGTTCGATGGGCCGATTGTTTCACACTCACTAACCCGCGATATACAC
The DNA here is from genome assembly GCA_041490325.1 of Bryobacteraceae bacterium. Lineage (GTDB taxonomy): Bacteria > Acidobacteriota > Terriglobia > Bryobacterales > Bryobacteraceae > Palsa-89. The sequence continues at coordinate 4,044 of JBGPSX010000195.1, forward strand.
GCGGAACTTCGTCACCGCCCGATAGCCCATCTTTTCGTACAATGAAAACCCCGACGAAGTCGACTGCAACACACTCCGTTCGAAGCCGCTCTGCTCGATCACCTTCCGCATGATCGCCTCCGCAAATCCGAGCCGCCGATACCGCGGCAACGTCGCCACGGAATAGAGACCGATGACATCGCCGGTGATCATGGCGGCCGCGGTCGTGACCGGCATCCCATTCGAGTACCCCACGTATCCACGAAACTTGCCCTGCCAAGCCCGCTCGGCGCCATAAACCGCATCGCTGACCGACTGAGGAATGTCGAATGCATTAGACATGATTTCGGCAAACGCGGCGCGCGTGGGTTCGTCGGCGACATCCCGCAGAGCGATCGGAGGCAGAGGGCGATCCGGCGGCGCCAGACCGTGGGCATACATCCCCGGAGCCTCCGTCAGCGGACGCAGGCCATACATGCCGAAAAGGTGTGCCGATTCCCGGCGCAAGGGCTGGCTCAGAAAGTCGTCGCAAAGCCAGTAAGTCCAGCGCAAATTCTTTGCATCGAACTGCGAGATAGCCAACTGAATCGAACGGACCAGCTCATTTCTGTCGGTCTCGATGGGGCGCGCCAGAAGCGCTGCGTTGAAGGCTGCATAGTTCAGCCCGCAGAAGATCAGCGTCATGCCCGGCACGTCCCGAATCTCGGCATCCTGGCGCGCCTGCCCAAAGAAACGCAGGGCCTGCAGGAGATTGTCCGCCACCGCGCGGATTTCGTGGTCGGACATCTGGCGATTAGAGCAAAATAGAATAGTGAACGTCAATGGATCTAAAGAATTTAGGCTCAGCGGCCGATGAATGCCCGATGATCCCCTGTGCCATCTTTAGGCGAATTCTATTCGTGACCGGATTGGCTGGCCTGGTTTCAACCGGCTGGGCCCAAACCGCTTCGCTCCAGGTGTCCAGCACCAGCCTTAGCTTCAATGCCATCGCCAACGGTCCGAAGCCCGCAACGCAATTCTTCAACGTCACGTCGTCAGACAGCACCACCCTCGATTTTGCGCTTCTGGTAGACGCTGGCTCGCCCGGCGCGCTGGTGCCCTGGCTGGCTGTTACGCCACTCTTGGCGACCACACCGGCGCAGATCCGAGTCTCAATCGATCAGACCGGTCTCACGGCCGGCGCGAATTCTGCTCGCATACAGCTCACCGATCGGCAAGGGCGTCTGTTCGGCGTCGTGATCAACGTCGCCTTGCGCGTCACCGCGGGTACCACCCAATTGAACATCTCTCCCAGCCAAGTGGTCGTTTCGAATTCCGTTGCGGCCGGGACCGTTCAGCAAGGATTGCTGGTTCGAAACCTGGGCCCGGGCGCGCTCGCTCCCGTCACCGTCACAGTTGTGTCTGGATTTCCGTGGTTGAGGGGCACCGTCACTGCGTGTGATAGTGTTTGCGTGATTTCCGTCGGCGTGGTGGTCGGCACGCTCAGTCCGGGGCCGCACAATGGACTCCTCAGAATCACTACCGCGATTGGGTCTCAGGATGTGCCTGTGACCGTTTTTGCCGGCGATCACGGGGCGTTCGTGCAGCTTACCTCCGACGCCGTCCAATTTGAGGCCTTGCAATCCAGCGGGCTCAGCGACTCTCACAGGGTCTCGTTGCTGAATACGGGCGATGCGCCATTGATATGGACCGCGGAAGTTACAGCCGGGAACCAGTGGCTATCTGTATCGCCACCGACGGACATTACGAACAATGGAAAATCGAGCCCCATCACCTTGACCGCGAACGTGGGTAGTTTGAGCCCAGGTACATATGGCGGCATGCTTCGCATTAATTCGCTGGATGCCACCGCTAGCTCGTACTACTTGCCGGTTGTCTTCAAAGTAAGCCCCAGCAACGCCACCGTTGCCCCGGTACTGTCCACGGGCGGTCTGCTGTTTTCAGCCGACCTCAGTGGGGAAACTTCACAGTTACAGGACATCACTCTGACCGCGGCGAGCACTACTGCGATGAATTACCAGATCGCCCCGCAGAGTCCTGGCTGGCTTTCGATCGCTCCATCGCGCGGGACGGCGGTCAGTTCCTTGCCAACAATATTGCATGTCACTGGCGTGGCGGTAAGCCTCCAAACCGGATTCTACGCCGGCCTCGCGAACGTCGCCTTTGGAACCGCGGTACGCACCTTGCACGGCGGTTTCAGCGTGATGGATTCGAAAGGCGGCAGATGCTTCCCGCAGACCTTGCACCTGACCGAGACAGCTATTCCCGACGGTTTCGTAGCGTCGGCAGGATATCCGCTCCCGCTCGAGGCCATTCTGGTCGACGACTGTGGTAACCCGATTTCGAACGCTCTGGTTAGTGCCGCGTTCTCAACCGGCGATCCCAGTCTTTTCCTGCAGCCGATCGGAGGCGGGCACTACGTCGCCACCTGGATTCCAGCCAACGTGCCCGATGCAACGGCCGGGCCCGCGGTGAGCATCACTCTGCGAGCATACTCGCCGCCGCTGGCAGCTATTTCGAACGAAGTGATCGGTAGCGTGATTGCGGGCAGCGCGCCGGCCATCGCCTCCGGGGGCGTGTTGAACAACTTGTCTCCCCAGTTAGGCGCCCCCATCGCTCCGGCTGGCATAGTTCAGATCTTCGGATCCGGACTTGCATCATCGACGTTGCTGGGGGTCATTGTGAACGGTGTTCTCGCGGCGAATCTGGGCGGCGTTTCCGTCAAGATCGGTGGTCTCGACGCGCCTCTGTATTACGCGAGCAGTGGCCAGATCAACGCACAGGTTCCAGCCGAGCTTCAACCCAACCAGCGCTACCAGGTGATCGTGAATGTGAATGGGGTCTATTCAAAGCCAGAATTCATCAACACGACGCCCGTGCAGCCAGGCATCGCAACTTTTCAGGACGGTAAGGCGATCGCCCAGGATCTCAACTTCAACCTGATCGACGCGCAGCATCCGGCCCATCCCGGCGACATCATCGTCCTCTATCTGACCGGCATGGGCCCCACCAATCCGATCGTGCCCAGTGGTGTCCCGGCCCCAGGCTCGCCCCTCGCCGTGACGAACATTCAACCGCTGATCACCATCGACAGTGCCCCTGCCGACGTGATCTTTTCGGGCCTGACGCCCGGTGCGGTTGGTCTATATCAAATCGATGTGCGCATCCCGTCCAACGCGAAGATCGGCGACTTGCCGCTGGTGGTCAAACAGGGAGACGCCGTCAGCAACACCGCGCTTGTCCCGGTGAGATAGCCAAGCGCCCACCCTTCCTCAAGACGATCTTTCA
>JBGPSX010000196.1:0-7300 GCA_041490325.1 Bryobacteraceae bacterium
ACACATGCTCGATGGTCTCGCGCGCCTGATAGCCGTGCGCTTCGGCCGGGAGCATGACCAGCCGAACCGTTCCGCCATTGCCGCGAATGGCCTGATACATCCGCTCCGACTGAATTGGAAATGTCCCGGTGTTGTCGTCCGCTTCTCCATGGATGAGCAGGATCGGAGTCTTGATCTTTTCGGCATTCAGGAATGGCGACATCCGTAAGTAGACGTCGGGTGATTCCCAGATGGTCCGGCGCTCGGTTTGAAATCCGAACGGTGTGAGCGTGCGATTGTACGCGCCGCTGCGCGCGATCCCAGCGCGAAACAGATTGGAATGCGACAGCAGGTTCGCGGTCATGAAGGCGCCGTAACTGTGCCCGCCTACGCCGACACGCTCGCGATCCGTCACGCCCATCTCGACGGCTTTATCGATGGCCGCCTTGCCATCCATGACGATTTGTTCGAGATAAGTATTGTTCACTGTCTCGGGATCGCCGATCACCGGCATCGCCGCGTTATCCAGAATTGCGTAGCCGCGCAGCAGGAAGAACAGGTGCGACGGTCCAACGATAGTGGTGAAGCGTTGCACCGATCCGCTGATCTGCCCGGCCGTATCGGCGTCGTTGTATTCCAGCGGATAGGCCCACACTACAGTCGGCAATCGGGTGCCCGCTTTATAGCCGGGCGGCAGGTACAAGTTGAACGAAAGCGGCACGCCATCCTGTCGTTTGTAAGTCACTAACTGTTTGGTAATGCCTTTCAGTTGCGGCGTGGGATCCGAATAGTGCGTCAAGGCGCGTTCAGACGGATTGCTGCCGAGCGTGCGAACGATGTAATTCGGCGGATTGTTCTGGTCCTCGCGTAGCGTCAGGATTTTCGACCCGCTGTCGTCCAGCAAGGCGGCGAACGACTCATAGCTCGTGGCGCTCGACCGGAAAAGCCGCTCGGTCTTTCCGGTTTCAACGTTCATGCGATCGAGAAACGGCCGGTCGCCTTCCGGGCCCGCGCCCAGACTGCTCAGGAAAATGGTGTTGCCGTCCTGCCGCACCACCGATTGTCCAGTGGGCAGCGTACGTAGCAGCGGTGTTCCAGGGCTATGATAGCGATCCTGAATGTTCAGCCCCCAAAGTAATTTTGGCGCGCCGGCCGGATGATCGCCGCTGACGAGGAACATGCGCTGCCAGCGCCGGTTTCGCTCGAAATCTTCGACGAACACCACTCCGTCCTTCTCCGAGAATTCCATGCCTCGAAAACGCTGTTCGGTCTGAAATACTTCTTGAGGAGGCGAATTGAACGGAGCCTTCAGCATCACGATGCGATCGCGATGCGGCACTTTCTCCTTGGGATTGCCGCCATCCATCGCCTCAACCCAAACGAGAGCGGCCGCCTCATTGGGCCGCCACTCGTAGTCTCGGGGTCCGGTGGGCACGCCTTCGATCGGAACCCGATCGGCCATCGCAAGGCTGGCGACTTTATGCACCACGCTTCCGGCGCTGTTCCAAATCTCAACGTCTTTCGGGAAATCATTGATCGGATGCAGATAGGAATACGGCCGATGGACGCGCGCCACCAGCAGATGCTGGCCGTCCGGCGCTGGATTCACGGTCAGGAAGATAGCGGGTTTCCCGCGAGGCTCCGCGCGTCCGGAGCTCGTTTCCACGATGGCCAGTTGCGCAGTCGCGTAGTAGTCGAAGAGGTCTTCGTCATGCGCATTGCTCAACATGTCCTCATACGTGCGGATGGGTCCGGTATGGCCAAAACTTTCCTGCGTGTGCGGACCGGTGGGAATGGCGGCTTCCACTGGCGCAGCGCCGCGTCCGCCGGGAACAGTTTGGACCAGAAGGTGCTTGCCATCCGGCATCCACTGCAACACCGAGTCCCGTTGTCTGCGAAACCCGCCGCCCGGCGGCGTGAGGATCGCGTTCACTCGCACTCCCTGGATCTTGTGCACGTGCCCGCTCGAGGCATCACCGACCCAAAGCTCGACGGTCGTCTCAGTGGTATTGGTGAAGGCAAATTGTTTTCCGTCCGGACTCCACTTTTCGGAACCGATCTTGGCATTGGCCGGCAATTCGATCTTTACTTCCGAGCCGTCGTCGATGCGCTTCAGGACCATCGAGATATCCAGGTTGGCGCGATGTGGGCCATTGTTTCGTGGGTTGATCCGCAGTCCCGCGAGCCGAAGCATCGGCTGGGCGACCACCGCGATGGGCGGGTAACGCAGCGGCTCGGCCAACAGCACATGCGTGTAAGTTGGACTCACTATGGCGCGGGGCGTGGAAGGCGCGCTCAGGACGTCGACGATTTCCTGCGCCGGCTTCTGGTAAGGTTCATCGGCCAGGGCCAGACCGGCGAGCGAAACGAGCAGCAGTTGGATTCGCATGATTACTAAATATTGTAGCGCTCGCGGCTATAATCGAACGGTATGATCGGTCGCATTGTATTCGTACTTTTTCTGGTTCTGCTGGCCTCCATGCCGGCGCTTGCGCAGGAGCCCGTCACCATCCTTTTGTGGCCGGATGGCGCTCCGGGCGCGTTGGGCGGCGACGATAGTGACAAACCGTCGCTGACCGTTTTTCTCCCGACCAAGAACCAGGCCGCTGGAACCGGCGTAATCGTTTGTCCCGGCGGCTCCTATGGCGCGCTCGCTAGTAATCATGAAGGCCGGCAAGTGGCCAATTGGCTGAACTCGCTGGGCGTCGCAGCATTTTTGCTGAAGTACCGGCTCGGCCCACGCTATCACCATCCGATCGAGATCGGCGACGCCCAGCGTGCGATTCGCATGGTGCGCGCGCATGCCACCGAGTACGGCGTCGCGCTGGATCGCGTCGGTGTCATGGGCTTCTCTGCCGGTGGACACCTGGCGTCGACTACCGGAACGCACTTTGATAAAGGCATTCCGGGTGACAGCGATCCCATCCAGCGTATGAGCAGCCGTCCGGATTTTCTGGTTCTCGGCTATCCTGTCATCTCGTTCACGACGCCCTATACGCATCCAGGCTCGCTTCGCAATCTGTTGGGCGAGCATCCCGATCCGAAGCTGGTGGAGAGCCTCTCGAACGAGTTGCAGGTGACGGGCGATACTCCGCCGACGTTCTTGTTCCATACCAACGAAGACAAGACCGTGCCTGCGGAAAACAGCGTGCTGTTCTATCTGGCGCTGCGGAAGGCGGGTGTTCCCGCCGAAATGCACATCATCGAGCACGGACCGCACGGCGTAGGTTTGTTTCTCAAAGATCCGTTACTCGGAAAGTGGCCGGAATTGCTGGCCAACTGGCTGCGCTCGCGCGGTCTGCTGACAGCGAAGTAGCTTGTCGAAGAGCTGGCCTACCGCTCCCTTTTGGGACTGTGAAAAAATCAGCGACCAAACGATTATTTGAAACCGCTCCCTTTGGTCACGGCTCGGTTAGCGGCTGTATTCCCTAGCCGAGCCGTGACCAAAGGGAGCGGTTTTACTTCACTTCGGCAGTCTGCTTTTCCACATCCTCCACCAGGACGTGTTGCCGAGGTCCAGCGTGTCCCATAACGCATCGATCATCTTGGCATCGCCCGCCATGACGCCATCACGCGTCACTCCAGGCGGTACAGCGATCGACTGCGCCAGACGATCGTACACGCGTCCACGATCCGCGGGCGATACGCGGCGAAGCAAATGCCAAAGACTGATCGCGTCGCGCGTTCGGGTTTCGGAAATGATGACGCCTACTGCCGGCTGGTCCGCGTTTCCGTCGAATCGATGAACAGCGTCAATCAGTGCGGCTGACGCGTCCTCGTAGTAAGGAATCCCCGGACCCTTGCCTGGCCGCGTCAAGCACGCCGCTGTGGCCGGGATGAACGACTCGCGTCCGTTGTTTTCGAAGGCCACCCATCCGACGCTGACCCGTACCAGTCCCACGCCTTTCTCGTCCACATTCAGCGTGTATTCGCAGCCCAGATCCACAGCCTGAGCGGATGGCGTGTTGACGAAGAACCGCCCCGGCGGCGCCCAGATCAGCGCATGGATCGTTCCGTGTTCGAGCGCCAGCCTGTGCTCGTCGGCCTGCATGGCAACCACCGACAGCCGGGTATTCGGTTCCACTCGCACTTCGCCTACTTCATCCAAACCAATGCGGGCGCGCGAGTGAGCATCGGTGCTGATGGACCCGCCCTTCGCGAGCCGGGTGATCGACGGCGTACCCTCTACCACCGCAACGTGCCACGCGGGCCGGTTGTTGTGCCGAACCATCCAAACCGCGCCGAAGATCGCCAACACCGAAGCCGCGATGGCCAGGATCACAGCGGGGCGTCTCCAGATGGGGAGTCTCCACGCGGGCGGCTTGCCAGGTTTGTGACCGAGGGGAGCCAGCAAGTTTTCCAACTGCTGCACCTCCGGGTCAGGCTCGCCCGATTTGTCCCACAAATAGTCTTCGTTCATTGGGCCGCCCTCCCTTCCAGTTTTTCTCGAAGCATCTTCATTCCCCGATGCAGATTGACGCGGACCGAATCCGGCGTCAGTCCGGTTTGCTCGGCGATCTCGGGGCCGGTCAAACCCTCCACTAGCCTGAGCACCAGCGTTTCGCGGTATGCCTCCGGCAGTTCGCGGACCGCGTCTAGCGCCTTAAACGCCTCAGGCGCTGGGGGATTCGCGCGCAACATCCCCTCTTCCAGCTCCGCCGTCTTCGGCGCCCGGCGATGATAATCGATGGCCTGGTTACGCGCAATCATGGCCAGCCATCCGGCAAAAGCCCGCTCGTCGCGCAGGCTGGAGAGTCGGCGCATGGCCAGCAGGAAGACGTCCTGCACCATGTCTTCGACCTCTGAATGCGGCACGCGCGCCAGCAGCAGCCCATGCACCATCCGGGCGTATTTTTCATACAGTTCCCCGAACGCCGTACGGCTGCCATCGCGCGCCCGCTCCACCAGCGAGCGCTGAAGTTGTTGCGGTCGATTTACTGCGGCAAATAGTGCGATGGTGTTCTCCACATCATACCCGCTGTTTGGAAGGACGATGGCCAACCCTGACCGTTAACCAAAGCAGCCTAAATAGTTGCGTCCGTTAGCGCGGGTTAGCGCGTATTGTGTAGTGAAGGGCAGCAGTGACCAATAGTTTGGCTCAGGAGGCGGGGATTCAGCCAGCGGCCGTCGGGATCACGCAAGCATTCGAGGCTGCGGTTCGCGAGCATCAGGCCATGGTCTATAGCGTGGTCTACCATTTCCTGCAGGACCGTTCGGCGGCCGAGGAATTGGCTCAGGAAGTGTTTCTGGAGTTATTCCGTCACTGGCACGAGATCGAGTCGCGCGCCCACCGTGTGTACTGGCTTCGCAAAGTAGCCAGCCGTAAATGCATCGATCAGACGCGGCGGCGTAAGTTCCGAAATCACGTGAGCCTGGAGGAAACACCCGAACCGTTCACCTGGATGCCGGCCACGGATCCGTTGCTCAAGCGATACATCGAGCAGTTGCTGGGCAAGTTGCAGGACGTGCCGCGGATGATCGTGATCCTGCGATATCAGGAGGGACTGGAGCCCGCGGAAATCAGCGAACTGCTCGAGATGCCCGTCGCTACCGTGAAGAGTCACTTGCAGAGATCGCTTGCCCTGCTGCGAAAGAAACTCTCGTTTGTGAGTCCCGAGGAGAAACCATGACCGACTTTGAAGATCAACTGCGCAGGGCGTTTGAGCGCCAGGAACCTTCGGCCGATTTCGCGGATCGCGTAGTGGCTCGTGCGTCTCGGCCTGTCAAGGTGGCCATGTATCGATACGGTCGCAAATGGCTGTCGAGTGCGATTGCGGCCGCGCTGATTGTGGCGCTTGGCGGCGGATACGCGTGGGAAAGACACCGTCAGGGCGAAGAGGCGCGCGCGCAGTTGATTCAGGCCATGGAAATCACTTCCAGCAAGCTGGAGAAGATTCACAAGAAAGTGCAGGGCGCATTACGATGAGATGGCTTTTGTTTTTTGTGCTCGTGCTGGTCCCGGCGCTGGCCAGCGGGCAGGCGCTGAAGCTGGATAGTCTCGACAAACTGGCCGCCAAGGCGTCGGACACCGTCAAGGTCAGCTTGGACGGAGGTCTGCTGCGCCTCGCGGCGCGGTTTCTGTCGGCGGACGAGCCGGAAGAGGCGCAGATCAAGGAGCTGGTCAAGCAACTAAAGGGCGTGTATGTCCGCAGCTTCGAATTCTCGAAGAGCGGCGACTATCTCGACTCCGATCTGGACGCTATCCGCAGCCAGTTGCGCGACGCCGCCTGGAAACCGATCGTCGAAGTTCACAACAAGAACGACCGCGACAACGCCGACATCTACGTGAAAGAGCAGGGCGATCATTTCACCGGTGTCGCCATCATTGTGGCGGAGCCTCGGGAGTTGACCGTCGTCAATATCGATGGAGTCATCGATTTAGATGGTCTGGCGAAGCTCGCGGGTAACTTCGGCATTCCGGACGAAATTCGAATCAAGGTGGAAAGGAAGCGCAAATGATTTTCATGGGACTGATGCTCTTTCTCGCTGCGCCGGAAGAATCTCTAACGGCCGATTCCATCATGGCCCGGCTGGCCGAAAATCAAGATCGCGCTGAACACCTGCGCACGGCGTTCGTGTATCACCAGAACGTGCTGGTTCGGATCCATCGAGCGAATGGCAAACTGGCGCGGGAAGAATATAGCGAGTACACCGTCACGCCGACGCCCAAGGGCACGAACAAGGAACGCGTGCTCTTTCGAGGGAAGTACGTGGAGCACGGCAAGTCCATCGACTTCGACACGCCAGGGTTTGAACACAAAGGCATCGACATCGATGCGAATCTCGGGGAGTCCCTGACGGAGTCCGTCGCGAATGATCGGAAATCGCGCGACGGTATCGAACACGACCTCTTTCCGCTCACCTCGCGCCAACAGGAGAAATACAACTTTCGCCTGGAAGGCGCCGAGGACTATCGGGGAACTCCCGTCTACAAGATCACCTTTGTGCCCAAGAAGAGGGTCTCGATTCTCGATGATGATGACGAAAACCAGGGCCAATGGGTGGGCGAAGCCCTGGTGCATCGTAACGAGTATCAGCCGGTTCTGATCACTACTTCGCTGGCCGCCCAAATTCCGCTCTGGGTGAAGACTGCGCTTGGGACCGACGTGAAACAGCTCGGCTTCTAAGTCACGTATCAAAAGTTCGATGAAGGGTTGTGGTTCCCCGTGTGGTAGGGCGGGGAGTTCAAGCTCAAGGTTCTGTTCCTCTATTCGCGGCGCATCGGGATCTCCATGCAAAATTCCGGATTCCAAAAGGCCGCTGTGAAGAGCGAGGTCAGCTTTGCAGAGATTCCTTAGCCGTAGCGGGCTGCTGCGTCACC
>JBGPSX010000197.1:0-7261 GCA_041490325.1 Bryobacteraceae bacterium
GCTCCATCCGCCTCATTCTATTATATATGTACAAGAGACGCCAGGGACCAAACCGTTGTTCAATCCGTACGTCCATATTTCGAGGGGTGAACCAATGAAAAAGCTGCTTGTCTGCCTGGGAGCCGCGATCACCATGTTTGCGGCCGATAGCCAGCGCTATCGCGAAGACTTCCACTATAGCTATCCGCAAACGGCCGGTGGACGGCTGTCGCTCGAGAATTTCAATGGATCGGTGGAGATCTCGGGTTGGGATCAGAACACGGTGGATGTATCCGGCACCAAGTATGCCGAAAGCCGCGACCTTCTCGCCGCGATGAAAATCGAGGTTTCGAGCTCCGGCAACATGGTCCACGTGAAGACCGTTCGACCGGATGGCGAGCGCCATCGCAACCTGGGCGCCAAGTATGTCATCCGCGTTCCCCGCCGCACCGAGCTTCAGGACATTGCTAGTTCCAATGGATCCATGCGCGTCGAAGGCATCGAAGGCGATTCTCGTCTGAGCACCTCAAACGGTTCGATTCACCTCGGGCGGATTCGAGGTAATGTCGACGCGCATTCTTCGAACGGCAGCGTCGAAGTGAACGATCTCAATGGCCGCATGACGTTCAAGACTTCCAACGGTAGCGTGCATGCCGACAACGTGGAAGGCGCTTTCGAGGCCGGCACTTCGAATGGCGGCATTCACGTGCATCTGAAAGACACGGCGGCCGGGAGTCCGATTCGGGTCGCGACGTCAAACGGTGCAATTGATCTGGATGTTAATGCTGCCCGCCAGAACGATGTCGTCGCGCAGACCAGCAATGGCGGGATCACAGTTCGCCTGCCGGCTGGTTCGAACGGAAACCTGCACGCATCCACCAATTCCAGCGGAACGGTCCGCAGCGACTTTGAAATCCTGATGCATGGGCTCATCTCCAGGCACCGCATCGAAGGCACCATTGGCGGTGGCGGGCCGAGGATCGATCTGACCACGTCCAACGGAAACATCAGCCTGCTCCGAAAGTAAGCGGCCGGTTTGACGCCTGCCTCCAACTACAATGTCATTGGATCAGGAGGCAGCTTTGGCAAAGGGATCGGGCTCGTTCGAGCCGTACGCGCTCTCGCTGTTGCGAATCGCCGCAGGATTCACGTTTTCGCTGCACGGTTTTCAGAAACTGTTCGGATACTTCGGGGGACGTCACTTCGAATTGCTTTCACTGCTAGGGATCGCCGGTGTTCTGGAATCCTTCGGTGGTTTGCTGATCCTGCTGGGATTGTTTACGCGGCCAGTCGCGTTCCTGCTCTGCGGAGAAATGGCCTTCGCGTATTTCAAGCAACACGCGAGCAAGGGTTTTTGGCCTATTACCAACGGTGGCGAGTTGGCCGTGCTTTACTGCTTCATCTTTCTGCTTTTGGTGACCGCCGGCGCCGGTCCTTTGAGCCTCGACCGGATAATTCGGAAAAAGTAGATCAGCCTCTCAGCAAGCGCACTGCATCCGACAATATATTTGCGCCTGCCGCCTGACCTGCGCCAGCTTGTTTCGCGCCGTCGGCCGGGGCTTGTTCTTTTCCTTCGCCGGGTGAGAGAAAAAGATTCGCTTCGATGCCGTGCTGCTTGGTGTAGAGGTCATAGTAACGGCCTCCGGCGGAATACAATTCATCGTGCGTGCCGCGCTCGGCAATGCGGCCAGCTTCAACCACAAGAATCTGATCGGCTCGCCGTATGGTGGAGAGCCGGTGCGCGATCACGAACGTGGTGCGGCCTTGCATCAGGTAGCGCAGGCCTTCCTGAATCATGGCCTCGGACTCGGAGTCGAGACTCGAAGTCGCTTCGTCCAGGATCAGAATGCGGGGATCGGCCAAAATAGCCCGCGCGATCGAAACGCGCTGGCGCTGCCCGCCCGAAAGCTTGACGCCCCGTTCGCCGACGATGGTGTCGTACTTCTTTTCGAAACCTTCGGCGAATTCATCCACGCGCGCGATGCGGCAGGCTTCCATAATCTGCTCTTCGGTCGCGTTCGGGCGGGCGAAGGCGACGTTTTCGCGGATGGTTCCGTCAAAGAGAAACGTTTCCTGCAACACTACGCCGAGCTGCGTTCGAAATGAATCCAGACGAACAGTCGAAAGATCGACGCCGTCCACCGAGATCGTGCCCGATTCAGGCGCGTGGAATGCGGTCACCAAACCGATGATGGTCGACTTGCCGGAGCCGGACGGCCCCACCAGCGCGGTCACCGTGTCCGGCTCGGCGCGGAATGAAACGTCGTTGAGCACGGTCTTGCCTGCATCGTAGGCGAAATTCACATGGTCGAAAACAATCTGGCCGGCGATCGGTGGCAGGATCACAGTGCGGCGCGGGTCCCGATCTTCCGGCCGTTCGCGCAGGATTTCGCGCGTCCGTTCCAGGCCGGCCAGTGCTTCGGTGAGCTGCGTTCCGATGCCGACGATCTGAAACATCGGCGCGATCAGGAACGCGAGCAGCGCGGTGAAAGTCATGAAATCGCCCAGCGTCATGGCGCCGGCGGTGATCTGTCTTGCGCCCACATACATGATCGTTGCGCCCACCACGCCCATCAATACCGTGGCCGAAAGGCTCATGAAAGACGTGGCCGTGAGCGATTTGAGCACGTTGGCCAGCAATCTTTGGACGCCTGCGCCGAACACGTCTTCTTCGCGAGCCTCGGCATGATAGCCCTTCACCACGCGCACGCCGCCCAAGGATTCAGTTAGCCGGCCGGTAACCTCAGCATTGATTTTTCCGCGCTCACGAAAAATAGGCCGAATCGTCCCGAAAGCTTTTTGCAGCGCCCCCGCGAATACGACAATGATCACCAGCGCGATGGATGTCAGCAGGGGACTGATTTTCAGCAGGAATCCCAGCACCAAAAAGGCAGTGAGAATGCCGCCCACGAATTCGATCAAGCCCGTGCCCATGAGGTTCCGGATGCCATCGACGTCGGTCATGATGCGCGAGACCAGCGTGCCGGTTTTGTTGGAGTCGTAGAAAGATACCGGCAAATGGCCAATGTGGGCCTGAACTTTGCGGCGCATTTCGGCGATGAGTTTTTGCGCGGCTTTCGAAACCAGTTGTGTGATCGCGAACCCTGTGATGCCCTGAAGGATGGTGGCGGCCATGACGGCCAGCACCAGCGGCATCAGCAGGTCCAGATGCTTCTTGCCGATTACGTCGTCGATCAGGTATTTAGTGGAGGCTGGCAGCACCAGGCCGGCTACGCGGCTGATCAGCATCAGAACGAAGCCTACGGCCAGGATGCGGCGCCGCGGACGCAGCATCTCCCGGATATCCGGCCACAACTCGCGCAGACGTTCTGACGATTTTTTCTTGGGTTTTTGCGGAGTCACTGCTATTTGATCTATTGTATGGGATGCGGCACTCGCGCTGTTGGATTCCAGGTTGACAATGCCCCATCTTTACGCCGGGACTTCCGGGTTCGCCTACACCAGTTGGAAACCCGAATTCTATCCAGAAAAGCTGCCATCCAAGAAATTTCTCGCGCATTATGCAACTCGACTAAACGCGGTTGAGGTCAATTACACGTTTCGGCGGTTGCCGTCTGTCTCGACCCTTGAAAGGTGGGTCAACGACACGCAGCCCGGATTCGTGTTTCCTTTCAAGGCGCACATGCGGCTGACGCACATTCTGCGGCTAAAACCGTCGGATTTCACGGAAGTGTTTTTTCGCGCCATCGATCCGCTGCGGACGGCGCGCCGGCTGGGCCCGGTGCTGTTTCAATTGCCGCCGGCGTTCAAGTGCGACGAAGCGCTGCTAGCCGATTTTCTGGCGACGCTGCCGGCCGGAGTTCGATGTGCGTTCGAGTTCCGGCATACATCCTGGCTGCAGGATTCGATCTATCGATTGCTCGAAAAACATGGCGTGGCATTGTGCCTGGCTGAATCGGAGAAGCTCACCATTCCGGAAGTGGTCACAGCGAATTTCGTGTACTCGCGGCTCCGGCTGCCGGAATACTCAGTGGAGCAGCGCCAGGAAATCGCGGCGCGCGTGGATCAATTGCTGGCGCAAGGTCATGATGTGTTCGTGTTCTTCAAGCATGAAGAAACTCCGGCGGGCGCGATTTACGCCGAAGAGTTGTTGAAGAGGTTTCCAAAAAATCGTTCGCTGGGTTGATCTTTTCGTTGAGTTCAGCCGCGGGCGGTCTTTTTCTTAGGAGCCGATTTTTGTTTGGCCGGCTCTGCCTCGTGCATTTCCACTGACGCGGGCGGCTTCTTCGCAATCGCGAGGCTCTGCTTCAGCGCCTGCATGATATCGATCACCTTGGCCGGCTCGGCCATCGGCGGCGTCACCACTTCCTGTCCGTTGATCTTGGCGTCAATCAGCGACTGCAGATTGTCGCGATAGGTGTCTTTGTATTTTTCGGGCTCAAAGGAAGCTGCGAGAGATTGGACCAGCATCTCCGCCAGTTTCACTTCCTGCTCTTTGACCAGGCTCGTGTCGGTGCGAAACTCCTCCACCTTGCGGACTTCGTGCGCGAAGTACATGGTGTGCATCACCAGCCCAAAATGTCCCGGACGGAAAATCACGATGTGCTCGCGATTGTGCATCGCGATTTTCGCTACGCCAACGAAGCCCGTGCGCTTGAGCGTGTCGTACAGCAGCGCGTACGGTTTTTCGCCGGCGTCGTCAGGAGACATGTAGAACGAGCTTTCAAAGTAAATCGGATCCACTTGCTCGGATTTCACGAACTCCAAAATCTCCATCACCTTGGCGCTCGGCGGCGCCATTTTCTTGATCTCTTCGTCTTCGATGACCACGTAGTGGTCTTTCTCATATTCGTAGCCTTTGACAATCTCGCTGCGCGGGATGGCCTTGTCTTCGGCCTGACAATAGATGACCTGCTTGATGCGCGAGTTGTCGGACTTGTGGAGTTGGTTAAAGCTGATGCTCTCGCCTCTTGCGGCGGTGAACAGCTTCACGGGAAACGAAACGAGGCCGAACGTGATGTGGCCTTTCCAGACGGTAGAAGCCATGGCGCTAATCTCCGATTCTATTTAGAGATATCACGATGGTCAAACATTTTCAACAGGCTACGTTCTTCAACTGATTGAGGCGGCTGCAATAATAGAAACGCTATGTCAGCAACCAATAGAAATCGGCAGTTCAAGCTTGCGGCGCGCCCGGTGGGCATGCCGAAGGAATCGGATTTCACGCTGGTCGAAGCGCCCATGCCGGCGCCGGCCGACGGTCAGGTTTTGGTCAAGACTTCGTACCTTTCGGTGGATCCCTACATGCGCGGTCGAATTACTGGCGTCAAAACGTACGCCGAGCCGGTGAACATCGGCGATGTGATGCAGGGCGGCACGGTGGGGCAAGTGATCGAATCCAAAGCACCCGGATTAGCCGCCGGCGATTTTGTTGCCGGGTTCTGGGGTTGGCAGGAATACGCGGTTGTCGTCGCGAAAACGCTGCAGAAGTTGGACTCGAAACTGGCCCCGGCGCAGACCGCGCTGGGCGTTTTGGGAATGCCGGGGATGACGGCGTATTTTGGCTTTCTCGAAATATGCAAACCGAAGGCCGGCGAGACGGTGGTGGTGTCGGGCGCGGCCGGAGCGGTTGGATCGCTGGTCGGGCAGATCGCAAAGATCAAGGGCTGTCGAGTGATTGGCATCGCCGGCGCCGATTCGAAAAACGAATGGCTGATTAACGAGCTGGGCTTCGACGGCGCGTTCAATTACAAGACGAACCCAGACTATTCGGCGAAGTTGAAGGCGCTTTGCCCGAACGGAATCGATTGCTATTTCGACAACGTGGGCGGCGCGATCACGGATGCCGTGTTCCCGCTGATGAACGTTTTCGGCCGAGTCTCGGTTTGTGGCCAGATCTCGCTCTACAATCTCGAGAAGCCGGACATGGGTCCGCGGCTGCTGACATATATCTTGGTGAAGCAACTCAAAGTGGAAGGCTTCATCGTGTCGCGCTTCATGGATCGCGCCGGCGAAGGCATCGCGCAAATGGCCGGCTGGCTGCGGGAAGGCAAGCTGCAATATCGTGAAGAGATTGTGGAAGGCTTTGAGAATACCGTCAAAGCCTTCATCGGCATGTTGAAGGGCGACAACACCGGCAAGATGTTAGTGAAGGCCGTCTGAGGGGCGTCACAGGTCGCGATTTCGCAGCAGACGTGCGGCCAGCGCGATCGGGCCAACGATCCAGGTCACCAGCGCCAAAAGCAGCGCAACCTGGCATTCCATCGGGCCGCCCAGAAACTTTAGCAGCGCCGGTCCCGCCGCGCCGAAAATAGTGACGTTGCCGACCGAAATCAAACCAGCGACACGCGCCACATCCACTGGGTTTCCGAAGAGCGAAATGAAGATCAGGAGATTTGCGGACCGCTCTTTCATCAGAAAGGCCGCACCCATCACCATCAAGTCGTAGAAAAGCACCAGAAAGAACCAGAGCAATAGCGATAGCGCCAGGGCTCGTGTTCTGGTGCAGCTCAAAACGGAAACGAGCGCGCCCAAGGCGAGGAAAGCCAGAGCCAGCAGCAGCGCGATGGCCGTGAAGGACAGGAATCGGAACAAGCCCTCGGTTCCTGTTTCGAACCCGATCACGGTTGCAGCGACGCCAAAGCCGAACAACGTTGCGGTGAGGATGGAGCCGAACAGTCCCAGCACTTTTCCGATGAGGATCTCAGCGCGAGCGACCGGCTGCGAGAAAAGCAATTCAGTCGCGCCGCGGTCACCCGTCAAGCTCAGAGCCGCCATCGTCAACGCGACCAGTGGAACGAGATAGAGGACAAGGCTGAGCAAGCTCGCTGTAGTTCGCTCAAAGCCCTGAAATCCAGCGTAGCCCTGCGTGATGAGGCCAAAATAAGAGATAGCCAATGCCAGCAGGCCGAAGACGCCGGCGAACAGGACGGTCCATCGATTGCGGATGTTGATGCGCGTTTCCTGGCCGGCGATAGCGAACATGGCGGTGAAATTCATGGCCGTTCGGCCTTCCAAAGGTCGTCGAATCGCACGATTTGGCCCGAGAATTGCCGTGCCAGTATTTGTGCGGTCGAATGATCCCTAACAGCCAGGGTTCCGCTGCCCATCGGGCCGGGAATCGACGCGGCCCGGACCAGGAATGCGTGACGAAGATCGAGCCACTCCCGGCCTTCGCGATCCATGACGAACCACGCATTGGCGCTATCCTTCAAGGCGTGTTGAGAGGCGTAGCGAACCATGCAGTCAAGGTTGTCAAACTTGATCACGTCGCCCTCCCCGTCGATGATTTCGGCGGCATAGCGCTGCTCTGAGATCGTCA
>JBGPSX010000198.1:0-7235 GCA_041490325.1 Bryobacteraceae bacterium
CATGGATTACTTCGACTCTAGCGCAAACGAATTCCCAGATCTCCCATACTGAATATTCCACTGCTCGCGATCTTGTTCAGTTTTTTTGTAGTAAGGCTGAACACGGAGACCTCTCAAGGAATCTTCATATATGGACGCCCTAGCGAGTGGCTGCGCAAGAAGTGTGGTTTTTTTCGCCTTGTTGCTCCTGGGAGCCAGCCCAGCGCTCCAGGCCAAGCGCGGGTTTGGAGAAATCCAGCTTCAAGTCAAGGACCCTTCGGGAGCCGCGATGGAAGCTTCGGGTAAGCTCGAGAGCCTCGCCAGCGGAACGAATCGCAGCTTTCGAACAGACTCACAAGGCAGCTATACATTGAAGGACGTACCATATGGCCGCTACCGGCTGGTACTTTCGAGGACCGGATTCGCCGCCCAATCCTTATTGATCGACGTGCAGGCCGATACTCCGATTTCGCGAACCATCACCATGGCCCTGGGCGCCGCTGCCGACAAGGTGGACGTGGTGGCAACCACTCCTCTCGCGGGTGTCGATTTATCCAGCTCGGAAATTCCCGCACCGGTCCAAACGGCCACGGCGCGCGACATCCAGGAGAGCGGCGCGCTGAACCTCTCGGATTTCTTAAGCCGACGCCTCGACAGCGTGTATGTCAACGAAATCCAGGGCAACCCGTTCCAGCATGATGTGAATTACCGGGGCTATACCGCATCGCCTCTGCTTGGAACGCCGCAAGGGCTCTCGATTTACATGGATGGTGTGCGGCTCAACCAACCATTCGGCGACGTGGTGAGTTGGGATTTGATCCCGCGCATCGCCATTTCGGAAGTCTCCCTAATTCCGGGATCGAATCCCATATTTGGACTCAACACGCTGGGCGGCGCGCTCTCGATCGAAACCAAGGAC
The DNA here is from genome assembly GCA_041490325.1 of Bryobacteraceae bacterium. Taxonomy (GTDB): domain Bacteria; phylum Acidobacteriota; class Terriglobia; order Bryobacterales; family Bryobacteraceae; genus Palsa-89. The sequence goes on from JBGPSX010000198.1 coordinate 899, forward strand.
GGACGCCGCGACCCGGGCACCACACTGCAGTTGAGTGGCGGAAGCTTTGGACGCAAGGCTGCCGACCTGGAACATGGTGGCTCGAATTCCAAGGGACTCAGTTGGTTTGTCGCCGGCAGTCTTTTCTTCGAGGATGGCTGGCGCGAGGCTTCTCCCTCAGATGTGCGGCAGTTTTTTGGAAAGCTGGGCTGGCAGCGTGCCACCACCTCGCTCGGGCTTACAGTGAGTTATGCAAACAATGCGCTGACCGGAAATGGCCTGCAGGAGCAGCGTTTCCTCGCCCCCGACTATTCGCGCGTCTACACAATACCCGATATCACCGCAAATCGCGCTCCGTCTCTCAGTCTCAGCGGGCGCCACAGCTTCGGCGGCTCGCTGTCGATTTCAGGGAACGCCTACTATCGCTATATCCGCACAGCCACATTGAACGGCGATCTCAACGAAAACTCACTCGATCAAGCGATTTACCAGCCCAGCGCCGCGGATATCCGTGCGCTCGCGAACGCTGGTTACACTGGATTCCCAACCAGCGGTGCGACTGCCGCGAACACGCCGTTTCCGTTCTGGCGGTGCATCGCTCAAGCATTGCAACGCGACGAACCAGGTGAGAAGTGTAACGCGTTGCTCAACCGCACGCGCTCGCAACAGCACAACTACGGGTTGTCCGGGCAAATGACCTGGCTCGGATCGACGCACGGCAGCCACAATCAGTTCACGGTGGGAGCAGCCTACGACGGCAGCATCGTGAACTTCGGGCAGTATTCGCAACTCGGCTATCTCAATCCGGACCGGACCATCACCGGCGTCAATGCTTTCGCCGACGGCGTCACCGGCGGGAACGTCGATGGCGAGCCGTTCGACACCAGGGTTGATCTGCACGGATTGATCAACACCGGCAGCGTCTTTGCAATCGATACTCTTTCCACGGGCAAATGGAATTTCACTGCGTCCGGCCGTTACAATCGCACCACCATCAACAACCACGACCGCATCCAGCCGGTGAGTGGAAGCGGCTCTCTCACCGGAACGAATTCCTTCGGCCGGCTGAACCCCGCGGTTGGTTTCACGTTTAACCCCGCTCGAAAGTTGAATACTTATTTCGGCTACAGCGAGGGCAGCCGCGCGCCCACATCGATTGAACTGGGTTGCGCCGATCCGAACGAACCCTGCAAGTTGCCTAACGCGCTGACCGGCGATCCACCCCTGAAACAAGTGGTCACGCGCACCGTGGAGGCAGGCTTGCGAGGCGGACAGGAAAACTCTCTGAACTGGAGACTGGGTTGGTTCTGGACGGAAAACCACGACGACCTTCTCTTCGTCGCTTCGACGCAAACGGGCTTTGGTTATTTCAAGAACTTCGGCGCAACGCGCCGCCAGGGAGTCGAAGCTGGTATGAAGAGCCGCATCTGGCGCCTCAATCTGGGAGGCGGCTACACGTTTCTGAATGCGACCTACCAGAGTGCGGAGATTGTGGATGGGTCCAGCAACAGCGCCAACAACGGCGCTTTGAGCGGGACTCCCGGAACGGACGGCGCCATCCAGATACGGCCGGGCGATCGCATTCCACTTATCCCGCGGCATATGTTGAAGGCATTTGCCGCTCTCCAAGCTACGAAGAAAATCTCCATCGATCTCGATTTTGTGGCGGCGTCCAAATCCTACGCGCGCGGTAACGAGGACAACCTGAGCCAGCCCGATGGCAAATATTATCTCGGTCCCGGAACATCACCCGGATACGGCGTGGTCAACGTTGGAGCGCACTATCAGGTTCACCCCAAGGTCCAATTGTTCGCGCAAATCAACAACCTGCTCGATCATCATTACTACACCGCCGCCCAACTCGGGCCAACCGGCTTCACCGACCAAGGCACATTCATCGCCCGCCCTCTGCCAGCCATCAACGGAGAATTCCCCATCGTGCACGCGACCTTCTACTCTCCAGGCGCGCCGGTCGGCGCATGGGGCGGGATCCGGTTCAAGTTCTGAACTTCGGCCTGACCGAGTCTGTGCAAAGATGCCAGGTGCAACAAGATCGAGAGCGGCGCCAGGAAGACTGGAATGAGAGCCAGCGGAAACGCATCGATGAGCTGATTTGGTTTATCCAGCGCCAGCATCTGTAACTGCGATGGTGAAGTGAGGAACCCGGTGCCGACGGCCACAACCAAGTCGGCAATCCCAAACAGGTTCCAGGCTCGAAGCAGACCGGCCGATCCGTGTGACCCACGCGCATAGGCGATCCCGACCGCCGGAGCAAGCAGACCGACCATGACATCGCCGATGCCGGCCGGTAGTGCAAACGCGCCTGGCAGCCGTCCCGCCGCATAGAGGACCAGGAAGATCACACCGAGCGCGCGATAAAGCTGGATACCCACCATCCACTTCTGCGGTAACAACTCGACAATGCGCTTGAGTGCCGGCCACGACCAGAACAGAACCACGCCGGCCAGAATCGGGGTTAGCGCACCATACTGAATGGTCGGAATCCGCGTGGGTGTCCCTCGATAGAACCCGGACCGGGATAGAAATAGAGCAGACAAGAACCACGCCGTAAGTATCGTCGCGGCGCTCCAAAACGCACGCTGCTGGGATCGTGCCGTCAAACTGGAGCGTCTCAGCGCGCGGCGCAAACCAACCAGCGCGGCGGTGATCATCGCCACGCTCCCCATCAGTACGTAAGGGGTCAAATATTCTGACGCTAGATTGTTCATGGCTTAATCTCCTTGTTCCTGGCAGATTGGATGTATATACATGCAATGGGTTGCAAGAAACTTGCGGCAGATGCTCACATATGTTGATATAGATGTAGATACAGGTAGTGATCCATGCCTACAACAAAAGTTATCCAGCTACCCTGCACCTGCGCCAATCTCCGCAGGGCCGAACGGGCGGTCACGCAGCTCTACGACGCCGTGCTTCGGCCAACCGGCCTGCGCCTCAGCCAGTTCACTCTCTTACAGGCACTGACTCACGCGCCGGGGATCTCCCAGAAAGAACTGGCCGAATTGCTGGGGATCGACAGTACCACCCTCACCAGAACTCTGGCTCCCCAGCGCCGGAAAGGATGGTTGCGCTCTGAAGCCGGAACCGACCGCCGTGAGCTGCGTCTTTCTCTGACCGCAGCCGGAAAACGGGAATACCAACGCGTACTTCCCTATTGGCAGAAGGCTCAGAAAAGCCTGCAGCAGGTGTTGGGTAAACAGAATTGGGATGCATTACTAGCCGCCACGGTGCGAACGGCGGGAATCATGCTACGAAGCGAAATATTCCCAAAATAGTTTTTGCTCCCTGTCGATTTCGTCAATCCTCGTTCGACGTCTTAATAGAAGGAGACAGAACTTTGATGTCGAGAAGAAGTTTCATTGCAGCCGCTACCGGCGCTGGCGCCGGCCGTTACACCGTTTCTCGATGCACCCATTCCAACTGTTAAACAAGGATAAATTATCATGCGTTTTCTAAGCATCTACAAGACTGCGGAAGTTAGCGGTCCCCCCACGCCGGAACACATGGCCGAGATGGGCAAGCTGATTGAGGAGGGAATGAAAGCCGGTCACCTCCTGGCTGTCGAGGGCTGCATGAACAGCTCGACCGGCGCGCGCGTACGCCTCCACAAAGGCAGCGTCACCGTAACCGACGGCCCTTTCACAGAATCGAAGGAGTTGGTCGGCGGACTCGCCATTCTTCAAGCCAACTCAAAGGAAGAAGCGATCCAACACGTCAGGAAATTCCTTCACATTGCCGGCGATGGCGAGTGCGAGTTGCGCCAATTATACGAGGCCCCGAAATCCACGTCGGCGTAACTAACGGCAACGAACACACCCGTCCCATAGGCGGACACCGGACCACGTCGGGATCCGCCTTGAAGAAGTGATGAAAACTCGGCGCTTGCAGTCGCGGCTCACAATCGACACTGAACAGTTACAGCCTCTTACAGAGTCGTGATCAAAGGGAGCGGTCCTTCCAACAAGTGTTTCAGCACCTCTCATACCGCTCGCCGACCCTGGCCCCCTAGATGCTTTGCATTGCCAGGAGCAACGATGAACGATTTCGCTAAGTATCTGGTGTACGCCGTCCGAGGCTTGCGCAAAAGCCCAGGCTTCACCCTATCCGCCCTGGCTATCCTCACGCTCGGCATCGGCGCCAACACCGCGATTTTCGGCATCGTCAACGCGGTCCTGCTCAAGCCGCTTCCGTTTCCGAATCCGGATTCGATAGTCACGGTCTTCCACATCCCGCCGCCGCAGAGTTTTCCTGGAATCACAAGGTTCGCCGTATCTGCCGCGAACTACCTGGATTGGCGCAAACAGAATTCCGTCTTCGAATCAATGGCCGTGATCGGCGGCGCCAGCTTTCGCTTGGGTGGCGGAAGCCGCCCCGAGTCCATGCTTGCCGCCAGGACTGAGTCCGCGTTTTTCTCGGTGCTGCGAGTCCAGCCCGCCTTTGGACGCGCGTTCACGCCGGATGAGTGCCAACCGGGGCGCGACGAGGTCGTGGTCTTGAGCCACGGCTTTGCGGAGCGGCACTTCGGATCATCCAAAGACGCAGTAGGCCGGACGCTCGACATGAACGGACGAAACACTCGCGTCATCGGCGTCATGCCGCAAGAATTCCAACTCAAGTCCTGGTTCCCTGCGTCCACCGATGCGTGGGTTCCGGTCGCGTGGAAACCGGAGGACGCTTCCACGCGCGGGAATCACAACTACCTTGTAATCGCGCGTCTGCGTGCGGGCGTCACCGTCGCCGAAGCGCAATCGCAAATGAACGTGATCTCGGATCGCCTTGCGCGCGATTATCCGGAGGAAGACAAAGGCTGGGGCGCCGTAGTTTCTTCGCTGCGCGATTCCTTGGTGGGAAGCGTGCGTCCGGCGCTACTAACCTTGTTGGGGGCGGTGGGATTCGTGTTGCTCATCGCGTGCGCGAACACCGCCAACCTGGTGCTCGCGCGAACCATCTCCCGCCGCAAGGAACTCGCCATCCGAGCCGCGCTTGGCGCCAGCGCAAGTCAGGTTCTCCGGCCGGTGCTGGTCGAGACGACGCTGCTGTCGGTGGCAGGCGGAGTCATCGGACTGGTGTTCGCGCAATCGGCCCAGTCGCTGGTCATTCACGCTCTGGCCGATCAGATGCCTCGCGCGGTCGACATTCGTCTCGATGCTCGCGTGCTTGGATTCACGCTGATTGCATCTGTACTCACTGGACTCATCGCCGGCCTGATTGCCGGTTGGCGGCTAGTGCGCGTCGATCTCAATGATTCACTTAAACAAGGGCTCGGCAAAACGGATGCCGACTCAGGCGGCAAGCGAACCCGCAGCGTTCTGGTCATCGCCGAAGTGGCGCTGTCGCTCATCCTGTTGGTGGGTGCGGGGCTCATGATTCGAAGCCTCTGGAACCTGCGCCGCGTCGATCCTGGATTTGTGTCGACGAACGTGACGAAGATGACGGTGCCGATTCCGCAATCCAAGGAAGAAGGCCATCGCAACCGCTTCTACGATGATTTTCTAGCGCAGGTTCGCCGGCTGCCCGGTGTCGCTGCTGCTGCCGCGATCGACAGGCTTCCGCTCGACGGTGGCGGCTCTCAACAGCCCATCGTCATCGAAGGCCGTCCCGCCGAAGTGTTCGCTCTGCAGCCCAACGTGGCGGTGCGGCGCGCGACGCCTGGCTACCTGCAGACCATGCGCATACCGCTGATCAGCGGGCGTGACTTCATCGAAGCGGATACCAGTGGCCAAAAACCGGTGGTGCTAATTAGCCAGTCCATGGCCCGGCAGTTCTTTCAAAGCGAGAATCCAGTCGGCAAACGTCTGCGAATTTCCTTCACGCCCGAAATCCTGCGTGAAATCGTCGGCGTGGTCGGTGACGTGAAAGAGCGAGGACTCGACGTGCTGGAGCCTGTCTCAATGCTCTACGAACCGTTGCGGCAGGACGAGAAGGGCAACGTCTCCTTGGCCGTGCGCAGCAATCGCGACGGCTCCGGGGTAGTTCCAGCCGTCACTGCGGTACTGCAACAGATCAATCCCGAATTACCTGTGCGCGATGTCCTTTCAATGGACGAATTGGTCGCGACCTCACTCTCTCAACACCGCTTCAGCATGTTCCTGTTCGTCGCTCTGGCAGGTCTCGCATTCGCACTCTCAGCGGTGGGTATTTACAGCGTCCTGGCTTACAGCGTACGTCGCCGCGTACAGGAGATCGCCATACGGTTGGCGCTGGGCGCGCAAGTCCGCGACGTCCTGCGGCTCATCGTGGTCGAAGGCATGCAGCCGGCGCTCATCGGAATCGCATTTGGAACATTCGGGGCATGGATGCTCAGCAGCATCCTGTCGCGACTGATCTTCGGCGTCAG
>JBGPSX010000199.1:0-7211 GCA_041490325.1 Bryobacteraceae bacterium
CGATCATCGCGCCTGGAAGGAAGCCGGCGAAATCACCGCATCGGCGCGCGATCGCAAACTGGCCGCGATCGACTGGTGCGGCGGAACATATTCCTCTGAGTGGGGTTTTTCAAAGCTGCTGCACTGGCTGCGGCACAATCCCGACAAGCGCGCGCGTTTCGCGACAGCGTTGGAGCATTGCGACATGGTGGCGGCGGTGTTGTGCGGAATTACGGATGCCGCTTCGCTCCCGCGCAGCGTTTGCGCCATGGGCCACAAATGGATGTGGAACGCGCAACTGGACGGATTTCCGTCCAATGATTTTCTGGCCGGCGTCGATCCGCTGTTCCAAGGCGTGCGCGAAAAGCTGACGGGTAGATACGCTACATCAGATCAGATTGCCGGACACCTGGCGCCCGCGTGGGCTGAAAAACTTGGACTGCGCGCCGGCATCCCGATTCCCGTTGGCGCTTTCGATGCGCACTGGGACGCCATAGGCGCGGGCGTGCGGTTGGGCGATGTAGTGAACGTGGTCGGAACGTCCACCTGCATCATGGCGATCAGCGACCAGCCGGGCTTGATTCCCGGCGTCTGCGGCGTGGTGCAAGGCTCCATTCATCCCGGCAAAACTGGTATCGAAGCGGGGCTGTCGGCGACCGGGGACATTTTTGAAGCAATCGCGCGGCGCGCAAGCACGAATGTCGCGGCCTTGTCGCAGGGCCTGGAGAATTATCACGCCGGCGAAACTGGACTGCTCCGTCTCACCTGGGATAACGGGGATCGCACCGTGCTGGTGAATCCGGAGCTGAGCGGCGTCACGCTGGGCTGGCGTTTGACCCACACCGCGCAGGACGAACTTTTTGCCGCGATCGAAGGCACTGCGTTTCACACCCGCGTGATTCTGGAGCGCATGGAGCAGCACGGCGTTCCGGTAAACAGAATCATCAATGGCGGCGGTATTCCGCAGAAGAACCCGGTGCTCAACCAGACTTACGCCAACGTTCTCGGCAAGCCGATTCTGGTACCGGACGGAGACGTGACCAGCCTGGGTTCGGCCATCTTTGCGTTTCTTGCGGCCGGCGCATTCAAGAATGTTGAGGCCGCGCAAGACGCACTGTGTCCCGGATATATCACGGTGCCGCCAACGCAGGCTGCCGTGGCAACTTACCAGGAATTGTTCCCGATTTACCGGCAGCTGTACTTCGCCATGGGCGAGCGAGGTTCGAAGGCGATTGAACTGGGGCACGTGTTGCCCGAATTGCGCAGGATCGCAGCGCGCGCGCGAGGAGGATTGAGTGCTGGAAGCGCTGCGGACTGAAGTATTCGAAGCCAACCTCGAGCTGGTCCGGCGCGGCCTGGTGGTTTACACATTTGGAAACGCCAGCGGCGTCTCGCGCGACCAGGGCTTGATCGTTATAAAGCCGAGCGGCGTTCCATACGAAAAGATGACGCCCGCGGACATGGTGGTTACCGATCTGGAAGGCCGCGTGGTGGAAGGCAGTCTACGGCCCTCGTCCGATCTTGCCACGCACGCCGCTCTCTATCGCGCGTTTCCTGAGATCGGCGGTGTCGCGCACACGCATTCCCGGCATGCCACCGCGTGGGCTCAAGCCCGCCGTGAGATTCCGTGCTTTGGAACAACGCACGCCGATTACTTTCACGGACCGGTGCCCGTGACCGCCGAGCTAACTCCTGAAGAAATCGAAAACTGCTATGAAGCGAATACCGGCGTAGCGATCATCCGGCGATTGGCGGGCTGCGCCCCGTTGGATTGTCCGGCGGTTCTGGTGGCCGGACACGCGCCGTTCTGCTGGGGCACGTCTGTGACCGAGGCAGCGCACATCGCAGTGATCGTCGAGGAGCTGGCGGCCATGGCCTGGCAGACCATCACCATCAATCCTTCCGCTGTACCTATCGCCCGCGCGCTGCACGACAAGCACTACTTCCGCAAGCACGGTGCAAAAGCCTATTACGGCCAGCCGAAGAATTTATAAGGTATTTAAACCGCTCCTTGCAGTCACGGCTCGGCTACGGATTACATCTGCTAACCGAGCCGTGACCAAAGGGAACGGTTTTCCTCAGACCAGCTTCACCTTGAGCATCGTATAAGAATGCGGCGCGAAGCTGTGCGTCAGTTTCTTGCCCTGCACCGCCACCGATCGCTCAGCCGTCTTCACCTTGATCGAATTGAAGTCGTTCTCGGCCTTGATGTCCGGACCATTTACTTCAGCCACGGTAGCTTCACCTGAAAACTGCTTGTCCTCGGCTTCGATCTCCGCCGTAATGGCCTGATCTTTGTTCCGATTGACGACGTTCAGCACCAGCGTCCCGTTGTCGTACGCCGCCGATGTATCGAGATAACTCACATCGCCGAAGCGCTTGCTCGCATACGTTGGGCTGTCGACAAACAATTCCAGCGCCTTGCCCCGGCTATGCGTTGCAAACAACTGCAGCGGATAGTAGATGGTCTGCAGGAACAGCCCCTCGTCATTGGTGAAGATCGGCGCGATCACGTTCACCAACTGAGCCATGTTAGCGATCTTCACGATATGCGCATTGTTCACGAACGAATTGAGGAAAGTCGCCACCACCAACGCGTCTTCCAGGTTGTAGTGTTCTTCTAGAATCTTGCGCCCGCGCTGCGTGTTCCCCCGTGCCCGATACCACACGTTCCACTCATCCCAGGCGATGTAGATCTTGCGGCTGCGCGGCTCGCCGGCCAGCGCCGCGCGGATCGTTCCTTCCGCCGTCTTGATGCGCTCGTTCAGGTCGGTCGAGACGGCCATAAACTCGCCAAAGTCGTTCTGCGGATTGCCCACGTACATGTGCAGCGCCAGATAATCCGCATGGCGCTTCAAGTATTCGAGCACCGTTCGATTCCAGCCCGTCCAGTCCACGCCCGGGCCATAGTTCGACGAGCCCGCCGCGATCAGCTTGATGTTCGGATCGGTCCACTTCATCAGCTTGGCGGCTTCCAGCGCAAACTTGCCGTAATCTTCGGCGCTGCGATGTCCCATCTGCCACGGACCATCCATCTCGTTGCCGAGCCCCCAGTACGTCACCTTCCAGGGCTGCTGGCGTCCGTTCTGTTTCCGCAGCCGTGTCATGGCCGTGTCTTCGGACGAATTGCAGTACTCCACCCACTGCTGCGCCTCTTCCCATGCGCCGGTGCCGAGGTTGCAGCATACGTACGGTTCAGTCCCGACCATCTCGGAATACTGCAGGAATTCATGTGTCCCGAAGCGATTGCTCTCGATCGTGCCCCAGGCCATCTCGAGCCGGGCGGGCCGTTGATCGCGCGGGCCGATGCCGTCCTTCCAGTGATAGTTCGACGAGAAATTGCCGCCCGGCCATCGAATGATGGGCACGTTCAGGTTCTTCACGGCTTGCAGCACGTCCTTGCGGAATCCGTTTGAGTCGGATAACTTCGAGCCTTCCTGAAACACGCCGCCGTCCACGCAGCGGCCGAGATGCTCAACGAAGTTGCCGTAGATCTTCGGATCGATGTCGCCGATGACGCGGTCGGTATCTATCTTGATGCGCGCTCGGCCGGGAGCATTCTGGGCGCGCGCGATGAAGGGCGCTGCTGCAATCAGACTCTTTGAAAAAGATCGGCGGGAGATCATCTTGGTCCCTCACTTTCGATTGTTGAAAACGCTTACATCAGCTCGCGGCTAGAATAACACAATTGTGGTGTAGCGCTGAATGCCTATGTCAGCGCGCCGTGTCTAGAATAAAGGCTAGATGCTTCGTATCCTGCTAGTCTTCGCTCTCGCGCTGGGCGCAACGGCCGCCTCCGACATCGCCGCCCGGCTGGCGCCTTGGAAACCGGTGCAAATGCCGTTCGATGCTTCCACGCTGGACGCGCGCCAACGCCAGGCGATAGAAAAACTGGTGCAGGCCTCGCGCTGCCTGGAATCCATTTACTGGCGTCAGAGCGATCCGGCCGCGCTCGATCTTTATCGTTCCACCAACGATCCGCAACTGCGCCGCCTGCTCGCGATTAACGGCAGCCGTTTCGATCTGATCGATGAGAACAAGCCTTTCGTTGGCTCGACGCCGATTCCTCCAGGCCGCAACATTTATCCCGAAGGAATTACGCGACAGCAGATCGAGGTCTACGTCAAAGAGCATCCGGCCGAGAAAGACGCGATCTACAATTCCTATACCGTGCTGCGATGGCGCGGCAAGAAACTAGAGGCGATTCCGTATCACGTAGAGTACAAGCAGTTCCTCGATCCCGCGGCGAAGTTGCTACGCGAAGCCGCCGATCTCACCGGCGACAAGGATTTCGCGCGCTTCCTCCGCCTGCGCGCCGACGCGCTGCTCACCGACGATTACTATCCAAGCGATCTGGCGTGGCTCGATCTGAAGAATCCCAAGATCGACATCATCTTCGCGCCGTACGAAACCTACCTCGACGACCTGCTGGGCGTGAAAGGATCCTACGGCGCCGCGGTGCTCATTCGCAATGAGCCCGAGAGCCAAAAGCTGGCGCTGTATCAGAAGTACGTGCCGGATATTCAGGACGCGCTGCCGCTTCCCGCCGCGGACCGTCCATCTAAGCGCGGCCACCTCACGCCGATGGAAGTGATGGACGCTCCCTTCCGCACTGGCGATCTGCTGCATGGCTATCAAGCCGTGGCCGACAATCTGCCGAACGATCCACGTATCCACCAGGCCAGAGGTTCGAAGAAGATCTTCTTCAAGAACTTCATGGATGCGCGCGTCGACTATGTCGTCCTGCCGCTCTCGAAGCATCTGATGCCGGAAGTTCAAGCGGCGCGCGCTTCCGGAGAAGGTTATCTCGCCGTCTCGGTTCTGCACGAAATCTGTCACGGTCTCGGGCCCACGTATGCCCGGCAAAATGGAAAGCAAGTGGATATTCGCGAATCCATCGGTCCGGCATTTTCTGGGCTCGAAGAGGCCAAGGCGGATGTGGTGGGGATGTTCGGACTGCAATGGCTGCTGGATCACGGCGCGCTTCCGAAGAATCGGCTGGAGGAATATTACGCCTCCTACCTCGCCGGTATTTTTCGAACGGTGCGTTTCGGAATAGCCGAGGCGCATGGCCGCGCCGAGATGATGGAGTTCAACTACCTGTTCGAGCAAAAGGCTGTCGGACGCACGAACGGCAAGTACTCGGTGGACTACGCCCGCATCCCCGCCGTAATCGCGCGCCTGGCGAAAGAGTTGCTGGAGATCGAGGCCACCGGAGATCGGGCGCGCGCGGAGGCCTGGTTCAACCGCTACGACAAAATGCCGCCGGAGTTAGCGGCGGCATTGAAGTCTGTCAAGGACGTCCCGGTGGACATCGAACCAATCTACTCGTTCAAAACGATCGAATAGTAGAGCTTATTTGTAGTTCACGATCTTGCCTTCGCCGGACGACGACGTGATCGCTCCATAGTCCAATCCGGAAGCGGTGAATGTATCCGTTGTCACGTTGCCGAGCGAAAGACTGCCGGTCGAGATTGTGAATCCCTGGATCGTGATTGTGCTCGGTGGTAGGAGCAACAGCACCAAAGCCGGTACCGCGAAATGACCAGCGCTGGTCCTCTCGGTACAAGTAAAGCTCGCACCAACCGCGTCACTGGGGTCCAATGACTCCCCGATGAATGTCGAGCCGCCAGAGATCTGCACGGTTCCGTTAGGATCTCCGCCCGTCCAGGTCACGTCTACACCGTTGGCACGGGTAATGTCGCTTATGCTGGCTTTGTTGGTCCAACTCAGCGCCTGAAAAATGGTTACGTTCTTCGTGAATGGACCCACGTCCGCGCCCCCGGGGCCGGAGATTGTATAAGATCCTGGATCGAGATACAAAGGTTGTGTACCGCCGCCCAGTGTGGCGAAATAGACGCCATTCTGCTTGGTAAGCTGCTTGGCGCCTTTTGGCCCGGTCACCGTAATCGCTGCACCGGCATCCAGTATCGTTGGCCGGATGGGATCAGTGAGGACTCCGCTACTTCCCTTATAGGTGAAAACTGTACACGCCCCAAATGTGAAAGCTTGCAGTGCATTGATGGACGAGTTTAGCTGTTGCACAGTGTATTTCGAGAAGCCCGCCGAACCACTTTCGCTGGTGGTGTCGGCCCCGGTACCGAGCGGGGGAGGGAGGCCTGCCGAAGTGGTTCTATTCAGCGAGACTCCGCCCGACGAGAACGTACCCGTGATATTCGAAAAATCAATCGTCGTAGGCGTGGACGGATCCGAACAGGCCGACGCCCCGGGCGCGGCGATCGGCATCGTCACGAAATTGCTGACCACGTTTCCGATCTTGATCGCTACCGGAACATGGCACCCCAATACGTTCGGAATCGTGAAAGCGATCTGATCCAGCCCCGTGCAGCAGCCCGATCGTCCGCGATAACTGATACTGGCCTTGGTCAAGCCGACGTAGACTTCCACCGGATTGTTCGGCATGTCGCCCGGCAACGCGCCAGCGGCCTCGTTCCCTTGAACTGGTCCAAGCCCGGTTCCCCAAACGATGGATACATCGTTCGGATGGGCAGATCGGCTCAGTGAGTACACGCTGTAGTTAGGGTCGGTAATGATTCCAGGTCCCGTGCCGGCCTGATTGACGGTAAAGATGCCGAAGCTATTCGGAACAATCTGGACTGCAACTCCCGCGCTGGTCTGGCCGTTGAAGGTAACCGTCAGCGTACCTGCGCCGGTCGGAGTATTGGACGGCAAAACGGCCGCAACCTGGCCGGCGGATGTGTAGATCATGATCGCGGTGACGGTAGTCCCGCCCACCGTCACCTTGACGGATGTCCCGGCTAATCCGGCCGTCGTCGGAAGCGGAAAGCTGTTCACCTGCTGCAACGTTGCCGGACCGATGTTGCTGCCAAACACGACAAACATAGAGCCCTGTGCGATTGAAGAGTTGGGGAGCCCTACGGGCGCGTAGCTGGCTACGTTCAGCACCCCGTTTTTCGCAACAGAGGGTTGTGCAAGGGCCTCGGTGGTAGAGATGACGGCGAAAAGTGATAAACAAATCAGAGATTTCATTCGAGCTGTTCCTCCAGAACTGTCACTAGGCGCGTCGGGACGGATATCCCGATCGGCGCTTTACGTTAACACGCGACAACCTAGTATGGAAAGGATCAAAGTGATTTAAACGGAGCCGCGACGGTTACGAGAGGTTACACTAGTCACCAGTGACCGTTTCCCGCGGTTGCGCTAGTTCCTGGTCCTTATATTGGAGCTGATAGAGCGTCCAATAAACGCCG
>JBGPSX010000200.1:0-7207 GCA_041490325.1 Bryobacteraceae bacterium
ATGAAGCCACAATTCTGCGCATCGCTTGCGCTACTGCTCCTCTCTTCCGCCGCGTTGGCCCAGTTCGAAACCGCCGTAGTGCTGGGAACTGCTCGCGATACTTCGCAGGCCACCGTCGCAGGCGCCAAGGTGACGTTGCTCAACATCGGCACCGGAATCCAAGCCACCGCGACCACCGACGAAAGCGGTAACTATCTCTTCAACAACGTAAAGATCGGACGCTACAAAGTAACCGCCGAGAAAGCGGGCTTCGCCACTGCAGTCGCTCAAGACTTTCAAGTGGACGTCAATGCCCGCCAACGCGTGGATCTCACCCTGGCGCTCGGTCAAGTCTCGGAATCCGTCCAGGTCAGCGCCGCAGTCATGGCGGTCGAAGCGGACTCGAGCGATCGCGGCCAGGTCATCAACCAGAAGCAGATTGTCGAGTTGCCGCTCAACGGCCGCAACTATGCCGATCTGGCGCTGCTGTCTACCGGCGTCCGCCGCTCCGACTACGCTTTCGCTAACCCGCCGCGTGACGGCGCGTTCAACGTCAACGGCCAGCGATCGGTTTTCAACAATTTCCTGATGGATGGAATCGACAACAACGCTTATGGGACTTCCAACCAAGGCTTCTCGAACCAGGTAGTTCAAGCCACGCCTGACGCCCTGACGCAATTCAAGGTGGTGACGGTCCTGCCGAGCGCCGAATACGGCCGCAGCTCCGGCGCAGTGATCAACGCAGCCTTCAAGAGCGGCACCAACGAATTCCACGGCAGTGCTTGGGAATTCCTCCGCAATACCGAACTCAACGCGGTTGGCTTTTTTAAGCCCGCCACCGGCAAACCCTTGCTGCAGCGGAATCAGTTTGGCGCTACCTTCGGTGGCCCTATTGTCAAGAACCGGGCCTTTTTCTTCGCCAATTACGAAGGCTTTCGCGAATTGCAGAAATTTCCGTCCTTTTCCAGTATTCCCTCGCTCGCCGACCGGCAGGGAAACTTCACAGTCGCAGTGCGTAATCCGCTGACCGGCGAAATTTTTCCCGCCAATACGCCCATCCCCGCGGCGAAAATGACGCCGTTCGCGTTCAAGGTGCTGAACGAACTGCCGGCGCCCACTGGAGCAGGCCGCGCATCCAACCTCAATAATCTGCGCCGCGACAAGAATTTCAACGATAAATTCGACCTCAAACTGGATGGCCAGATCAACGACAAAATGAATTCCTTCGTCCGGCTGTCCCAGCGCAAGAGCAACTACTTGCAAGCGCCGGACCTGCCCGGGCCTTCCGGCGGCAATGGAAATGGTTTCATCCGGGCTCTCAATCAGCAAATGACGGCAGCCTACACCTTTACTATTTCGCCGACGCAATTGTTCGAAGCTCGTCTGGGTATCTCGCGAACCATCGCCGGGAAGCAACCCGTGGCGCTGGGCGGTCCGGACATGCAAGCCGGATACGGCATCACTGGCCTGCCGACCGACAAACGCATCGCTGGAGGCCTGAATTCGCAGGCTATAGGCGGATTCACTGCGTTGGGCCGTCAGTCCACCAATCCGCAATGGCAATATCCCACGGTCTGGGATCCCAAGTTCGTCTATTCCCGCATTCTCGGGCCACACTCGCTGAAGGCCGGCTTTGAGATGCAGATCGTCCACACGGAAGTACAAGATGTGAATCCGCTGTATGGACAGGATCTCTACAATGGCGGATTCAGTTGCATTCCCACTCCGCCGGCCACCGTCTGCACGTCGGCGCAGATCGCGGCCAATACAGCCACCTACGGCGTCGCTGATTTCATGTTCGGCGCGCGCAGTGATTACCAACTCGCCAGCCTCTTCGTTGCTCAGATGCGCAAGCGCCTCTACTTTGGATTCTTGCAGGATGATTTCAAGGTCAACAGCAAACTGACTCTCAATCTGGGTGTCCGCTATGAGTATGGGACGCCGTATTGGGAAGCGAACAATATCCTGACGAATGTTGACCCCGCCGCCGGCAGAATCATTACTGCCAAAGACGGCGGCATCGAAGACCGTTCATTGATACGGCCCGATCGTAACGATTGGGCGCCTCGCATCGGCCTCGCATACAGTTTGGATCCCAAGACCGTCATCCGCAGCGGGTACGGTATCAGCTACGTCCATTTCAATCGCACCGGCAGCGCGGACCTGCTGCCGATCAATGGCCCACAGGTCGTCTCCGCGCTGGTGAACCAGGCCGATGTGTTCGGCACATCCACTTTTATTCCCACGCAGAATGGATATCCCGCCACACTCACGGCGCCGGACAGACTGAATCCCAAGATTGCGAACATGGCCTATCTGCCTCCCGACACACGCGATGCGTACGTCCAAAACTGGGTGTTCTCGGCCCAGCGTGAGATCTTCAAGGATACGATCCTCGACGTGGGCTACGTTGGCAATAAGACGACAAATCTGATTACCATCGCCGACTACAATCAGGCGCGCCCCCTGACAGCTAGCGAGTCCCTTGCGACTAGTCCGCTGCTGTCCCGGCGCCCGTTTCAAGCCTTCGGACCGATCACCGTGACGTGGCCGCATGCATTCGCGAATTACAACGCCATCCAGGTTCGCTTCGAACATCGGGGCAACAAGGGCCTCTACTTGTTGAATTCATTTGTCTACGGAAAGGCGATCGACAATTCCGGCCAGTCGCTGGAATCGCAGGGCGCGGGCGCCCATCCCAGCCCGCAGAATTTCTACAACATGGCAGCCGAAAAGGCGGTCTCCGACTTTAATCAGAAATTCAATAACACCACCAGCGTCGTGTATGATCTGCCGGTAGGCAAGGGCCGCAAGTACGCCGCAACCGCGCCGCGCGCCGTCGACTACTTGATCGGCGGGTGGCAGGTCTCCGGCATCAATAACATCTGGAGCGGTCAGCCGCTGAATCTCAGTTACAATCCAACCTCGGCCCAACAGGTGTCGGTTTCTTTGAACGATTTCCGGGGCGGCATCTCCTATCGGCCAAATCTGATTGGACCGGCTCTGACGCCCAACGGAAATATCGACAACTACATTAACCCGCTGACGGTGGTTGTCCCCACCGACCAAACGCAGCCCTTCGGAAACGCAGGCCGTAATGCTGTCAACGGCTTCAGCTTTTTCCAGTTGGATCTCGGAATCGGTAAGAGCTTCGCGTTCACGGAACGAACCCGGCTGCAGTTTCGCACCGAGATGTTTAACGCCACCAACCATTCCAACTTCCGCAATGCAAACCTCAACCGCTCAGCCGCCGGCTTCGGCCAGGTGCGGGCGACGTTCCCGGCGCGGCAAGTCCAATTCGCTTTACGCCTAGTCTTCTGACGGCGGCCATGTCCCTCCGCGCGGCGCACTCCGCGGTGGTAACGGCGGAGTGTCTCAACTACAATCGGAGACTGTGGTGCCGAAAATCGAAGAGAAACTGCGCACGCATGTCTCGCAACACCTGCATCTGATCGAAGCCGCCCTCTATGTCGGGGTCGGCGCCTTGTTGTCGGTGGCCGCGATCGCGGCTGTGGTGGGCGCGGGCGATGTGCTCTGGCGCGGGATCGTGGCGCGCACGCTTTCCAACTACGGGATGTTGGTCCTGGATCAGCTCCTCCTGGTTTTGATGTTGATCGAGGTGCTTCACACGGTGCGTATTTCCCTCCGTTCGCAATCGCTGCTGATGGAGCCGTTCCTGATTGTGGGTTTGATCGCGTCCATACGGCGCGTCCTGGTCATCACCATGCAGGCCGCGAAAATGACCGAACAGAATCACCAGCCTGTGGATGCCTCTACATTCCAAAACACCATGCTCGAGTTAGGATTGCTGGCACTAATGATTCTTGTAATCGCCTTCGCAATCTATCTGCTGCGACGATCGTCCCGACACGAGGAATTGGTCCAATAGCTGCACCCAGCAGCGCTGGTTACAGAACTTCCGGTACTCTCTGGTACACGCGGTACTTTTGAGAAAATTTACCCGTCATTAAGCCTTGTAGGCTTTCATCGAGTTTGGATATACTTCCGACGGGCTGAACTTGCGGTCTGTAACCGCGCGTCCCAGGAGAATAGATAAATGATGATGCGAACATTGGTACTCCTTGCGCTCGCTGCGAGCCTTGCGAGTTCTAGTCCAGTAGTGGTAAGTGGGTTCGGTACCTTCGGCGCCGACGCGCCGGGAAGTCCGTATAGTGCGGCCAACGGCACGTGGGCGTTTTCCCTGCTCATCGATCAGGACGCCGCGGCCCTGAGCACTACCGGCTTCGGAGGTTTTCTTACGGATAGCACCGTGTTTTCGAACTTCCAATATTTGGTCAACGGGTCCTTGGTTGCGACCACGCCGAAAGCAGTTTTCTATCCGGCCGCGTCCGTGAGCGGAATCAACCTCGTTCTGGATGGTGGCAACCCTGAAACAGGACCGGGCGGTGGCCCGGGCACAGGTTTTGCAATATCCATGAGCCCGGCCTTGTTAGGCGCGGGCGCTTCGGCTGGTGATATCAAACTTCTGACTGGATCCTACTCCATCAATCCGGGCGGCGGCGCCTTCATCACCTTCTACAACCAGTCGAATTCGGGTACGTACACGGTCCCAACCGGGCACATTGACATCACTGCCACTCCGGAACCAAGCGGACTGCCCGTGGTTGCAGCGGCTGGCCTGCTTGCTCTGGCTGTCGTGCGCATTCGCAAGCGCGCCTGACGCTCGCGTTGCGCATTCACTCGGTCGGGTTTCTGATTCGAGGGGGCAGGTTCGAAAGAGCCTGCCCCTTTTCCACGCTGGCGTAACGCCTAGCGCCGCTGCAAACAATCCGCGATGTCTTTTTCCAGAATCGCGCCTTGTTTGATTACCTTCCACTCGGGTTCGGTGATGTCCACGGTAGTGGCGCCTAGTCCCGTGCAAGTGCCGCCATCCAGCACCAGGTCCACGCGCCCGTCCATCATTCCGAATACTTCGATACCGCTGCGACAGGTTGGCTGGCCGGAGATATTCGCGCTGGTGGCGATGAGCGGCTGATCCAGCCAATCCAGCAGCGCCTGCGCTACACGCGAGCGAGAGTGACGGATGGCGAGCCGTCCGGTATTTCCAGTTACTTTGAGAGGCACCTTGGCGGAGGACTGCACGATCACCGTCAGTGGCCCCGGCCAGAAATGCCGAGCCAATAAATGGAAGCGCGTGGATAATTCCTTGGCTAGGTCCTCGGCCATGAACGCGCCGCTGATCAGAAGTGGCAGCGACCGATGAATCTCGCGGCCTTTAGCGCTGAACACGCGACCCACGGCATTCAAGTTGAGCGGATCCGCCACCAGCATGTACAGCGCTTCGGTAGGAATTGCCACCACATCGCCGCGCCGGACGTGCGCTGCTGCGCGCTCGATCGCTTCCGGCAGTGGATGATCCTGTTCGATCTCGATAAGGTCAGTTGCCAATGGTCTATTCCCGGGAACCAATTGCCTCTGCAACTTCGATGGCCATCGAGTACCGGCCAAACGGGGCGCTGAGTTGAACGCCTTCCACTAACTTTCGCACGCGCTCCACCATCTCCCGGCCGATGGCCACGCCTTCGTGCCGAGCCTTCTCTGCATTATCCGCCTTCAGCATGCGAGCCATGAAAGCGTCCGGGACAGGCACGCGCAGCTCATTCACCATGAATTCGGCGTTGCGGAAACTGGTCAAGGGCCAGATGCCGCAAATCACCGGCAGCTTGAAGGGCTCAATGCGCCTTAGGAATTGCTCCAGCAGCTTGAGATCGAACACCGGCTGGGTCACGATGTACTCGGCTCCGGCGTGCGCTTTCCACTCCATGCGCCGGATCTCTTCATCCATGTTCAAGGCGCCTGGATTACCGCCGACGCCCAGCAGCAACGCGGTCTGCGAGCCTACCGGGTTGCCGCCAATGTCCAACCCCTGGTTGAGATTGTTGACGATGTTGGTTAGTCCGATAGCATCCACGTCGAACACCGCGGTGGCATCCGGATAAGTGCCCATGCGCGGAGGATCGCCCGTGATGCAGATCAGGTTCCTCACGCCCACCGTGTGCGCGCCCAGCAGTTCCGACTGTATGCCGAGGATATTGCGGTCGCGACAACAGAAATGCAGCACAGCTTCGATACCGGCGTGTTGCTGTATGAGCTGGCAAGTCACCTGCGCGCTGAGGCGGGCGCTGGCGCGCGGCCCATCCGGCACGTTGATGCAATCGATGCCCTGCGCGGCGCACAGCTTCGCGCCGTCGATTTCCTTGGTAGCATCCACGCCGCGCGGTGGAAGAATTTCGACGAAGGCCACAAACTTCTGAGCAGCCAGCTTGGCGCCGAGCTTGCTTTTCTCCGCCACCGGAACCTTGGCCTGCGCCTTGGCTCGCTCGACAATCAACGCCGCGCCCACCGCCGAAGATCCGGCGGATACGCCAACCGTCTGATGCGGGCGCAGGGAGCGGGCTTCTGAGCGGATCAGCTTGATATGGTCGGCCGTGGTGCCGCAGCAGCCGCCGATGATTTTCACTCCAGCCGTCAGCATCCGCCGCGCGTATTGCGCCATGTATTCGGGTGAGCACAAATAGATGGTGCGGCCTTCCACTACGGCAGGCAGTCCGGCGTTTGGCATCGCGCTCATGGGCTTGCGCGAATAGTGCATCATGCGCTCGATGGTTTCAAAGGTGGCTTTCGGTCCCACCGAGCAGTTCAGTCCAATGACGTCGGCCGGCCATTCGTCCAGTTTGGGCGTGAAAATCTCCGGCGCAGCGCCACCCGGCATGATGCCGTGATCGTCGATGGTGACCTGCGCGACGATCACCATGTCGTCGCCGGCCACTTCGCGAGCAGCGAAGATGGCTTCCCGGATCTCGTCGATGTTCGAAAATGTTTCTAAAACCAGCAAGTCGACGCCGGCTTCGACCAGCGCTTCAGCCTGCTCCCGAAACACCGCGTGCGCTTCGGCGAAAGACATCGAGCCTAACGGCTCAATCCGGACACCCAGCGGTCCAATCGCGCCGGCCACGAAAGCGTGCTCTCCCGCCGCAGCCCGTGCGATGCGCACTCCGGCCGCGTTGATCTCGCGAAGCTTCTCCGATAACCCGAACGGGCTCAAGCGAGTGCGCGTGGCGCCAAAGGTATTGGTTTCGAGAATTTCCGCGCCGGCTTTGACGTATTCCTGATGTACTTCCTTGACCAGATCCGGCGACGAGAGATTCAGCTCGTCGAAACAGCGATTGATGAAGATGCCCTTGGAGTAAAGCACCGTCCCCATCGC
>JBGPSX010000201.1:0-7191 GCA_041490325.1 Bryobacteraceae bacterium
GACATCTGCTGCGGGCATGCCATTCGGCTTGCGCGAGAGCACGGCATCGCCATCGTGACCGCTCGGCAGTCCAATCACTTTGGCGCCGCGGCATTCTGGGCGCAACGGATCTCCGCCGCCGGCCACCTCGGGATCGTCATGTGCAACGCATCGCCGCTGGTTGCCCCCTGGCAGGGCAAAGAACCGCGCTTCGGCACCAATCCACTTTGCATGTCGGTCCCGGGACCGAACGCATGGCTGCTCGACATGGCCACCACCACCGTCGCACTAGGGAAAATCCTGAATGCCAAATACCACGGGCGAACCGCCATCCCGTCAGGCTGGGCGATGGACTCAGAGGGTGTCGCCACCACCGACACCGAGACAGCTCTGAATGGTCTGCTCATGCCGCTGGGCGGATACAAAGGCAGCGGTCTAGCAATGATGGCCGAGATCCTTTGCGCCGTTCTCGGCGGCGGCGCAATGTCTACGCAACTTGGAGGCATTCGGGTGCACGATCAACCCATGCGAACCAGCCATGTGTTCATCGCCGTAGACATCGCGCGCTTCATGCCGATCGACGAATTCCAGAAGAGAATGCGAACGCTGGTGGAAATGGTCAAGTCGTCCGCCACCGCCACCGGATACGACGAAATTCTGGTCGCTGGCGATCCGGAATGGCGAGCCGAAGCACAACGCCGCCGGGATGGCATTCCCTTGTCCGGCGGCGTGTGGCAAAACCTGCTGCAGGCCGCCGACCAATTGGGCGTCACGCCTCCCGGCTAGAATAGTGAGATGCCCGGTGAAGAGAAGCCCGCCGCCAGCTTCGAAAGCGGCCTCCAGGAGCTTGAATTAATCGTCAAGGAAATGGAAACCAGCGAACTGCCACTGGAGCGCGCGCTCGAGCTGTTTGAAAAAGGTATGCGATTGAGCGAGACCTGCCGCAAGCAGTTGGAAGAAGCCGAAACGCGCATCGAGATGCTGGTTCGAAAAGGCGACAAAGTTCAACCTGAGCCGTTCCGGCCCGACAAAGCATGACGCTGGCCGATTACCTCGCAAGGCAGCAGCTCAGAGTCGATGAAGCGCTCCGGCGCTGGGTGCCCTCGGAAACAACACCGCCGGAATCGATCCACAAGGCCATGCGCTATAGCCTGTTCGCTGGCGGAAAGCGCATTCGTCCGATTCTCTGCATGGCCGCGGCCGAGACAGTTTCCGATTCGCCAGAAGGCGTCGAGTCGGCTGCCTGCTCCCTGGAGCTGATCCACACCTACTCGCTCATCCATGACGATCTTCCCGCGCTCGACAACGACGATCTGCGCCGTGGCGTCCCCACTTGCCACAAAGTGTTCGGTGAGGCCATTGCCATCCTGGCCGGCGACGCGCTGTTGACGCTCGCATTCCAAGTGCTCGCGCAGTTGCCCGGTGAGCCGCTGCGAAAGGCCCGCCTGGTTGAAGAACTCTCGCTCGCGGCAGGAACCGTCGGCGGCATGATCGGCGGCCAGGTACACGACCTCGAGGGCGAAGGCAAGCATCCCGACGCCGCGCTGCTCGAGGCTATTCATCGCGCTAAGACGGGCGCGCTTCTCAAAGCCAGTCTGCGCATGGGCGCGATTTACGCCGGGGCGGAGACCGAACAGTTGAACGCATTGTCCTGTTACGGCGAACACGTCGGCCTCGCATTTCAGATCGTCGATGACGTGCTCGACGTCGAGCAACCCTCCGAGGCACTCGGAAAAACGGCCGGCAAGGACGCTCAGCAAGCGAAAATCACTTTCCCGGCTGTTTACGGGCTCGAACGCTCGCGCCAGATGGCCGAACAAGAACAGCTAGCGGCGCACCAAGCGCTACGCCCGTTTGGCGATCGCGCCGGGCGCCTACGCGAACTCGCGGACCTGATCGTCCAGCGCAGAACATAGTGGGTGCAAGGCTTAGCGGATGAAAGATAAGCAACGGCTGGACGTGCTGCTAGTGCAGCGGGGACTCGCCGATTCGCGTGAAAAGGCCCAAGCTCTCATTCTGGCTGGACACGTATTGGTTGACGGTAACAAGGCCGAGAAAGCCGGCCACGCCGTTCCACTCGATGCGCGCATCGAGATCCTGGAACAACCCCGCTACGTGGGCCGCGGAGGCCTGAAGCTCGAAGCCGCGCTGGATCATTTCGCCGTCAGCGTGCAAGGCAAAACCTGCCTCGATATCGGCTCGTCCACCGGCGGCTTCACCGACTGCCTGCTCCAGCACGGCGCCGCGCGCGTCTATGCCATCGATGTCGGAACCGGGCAACTGGATTGGAAATTGCGAAATGATCCGCGCGTCGTGGTGCGCGAACAGTTCAACGCCCGCTTCTTGAGCCGCACCGAGGTCCCGGAGCCCATTGACCTCGCCGTCGCCGACGTCAGCTTCATCTCAATCACCATGATTCTGCCGGCTTTTTCAAATGTGCTTGCGAATAACGCAGATATGGTTATCCTAGTAAAGCCCCAGTTTGAATTGGAAAAACATCAGGTGACCAAGGGAGGGATTATCCGCGACCCCGCGTTGCACCGGCAAGCCTGCCAGCGCGTCGAAGAAGCCGTTCGTGCGCTCGGCTTCCGAACCGAAATTATTCCCTGCCCGATCCTCGGCGCCGAAGGCAACCAGGAGTTCCTCTTGTATGCCCGACATTAGAGTAGTCGGCATCATCGCGAAGCCCGGAATTCCACACGCCTCCACCATCCTCACCGAGCTAGTCGGTTGGTTAAAGGCGCGGGGCGTCGACGCTCAGTTGGATCAGGAAGCGGCGTTCTACATGGATCGCTCTGACGGAAGGCTGCGAGCCGAAGTCCCTGAAGGCGCCCAGCTCGTGATCGTTTTGGGCGGCGATGGAACGCTGCTCTCGGCGGCGCGCGCCGTTGCAGGCCGCGTGATTCCGATTTTCCCCGTCAACCTGGGCGGTCTCGGCTTCCTGACCGCCATCACGCTCGATCAGCTCTATCCCGAACTGGAGCGCGCGCTACAGGGAGAGCAACGTGTTGTCCCTCGTAAGATGCTGCACGCCGACCTGGTGCGTAACGGCCAAACGGTATGTTCCTACGAAGCGCTGAATGATGTTGTCATAGCCAAAACGCAGATCGCGCGCATGATCGATCTCGAAACGCACGTAGACTCGCAGTACGTCAGCACCTTCAAAGCCGACGGATTGATTGTCGCCACGCCCACCGGCTCCACGGCATATTCGCTGTCGGCCGGCGGCCCCATCCTCTATCCCGCCGTGTCGGCCATTTGCATCACGCCCGTCTGTCCGCACATGCTCACCAATCGTCCAGTGCTGGTTCCCGAATCGAGCGTGATTCAGATCATCTGCCGCGCCGCGAACCAGGAGGCGTTCCTGACCGTCGACGGCCAGATCGGCGCGCCTCTGCTGCACGAGGATCAAGTTATCTGCCGAAGTTCGCGGCATAGCGTCCACCTGATTCGTCCGCCCAAAATGTTTTTCTTCGATGTACTACGGCAAAAGCTCAAGTGGGGAGAGCGATGAAGCGAATATCTCTGACAGGTTGGATCTTCATTGCGATGGTGCTGGGCGTCGCGCTGGGCGCCGTATATCCGGAAATCGGCAAAGCCGACTGGATGTCGGCCATCGCGAATGTCTTCCTTCGGCTGATCAAGTCCATCATCGCGCCCCTGATCTTCGCCACCTTGGTTTACGGCATCGCCGGGACTGGCAGCGTCAAGACCATGGGCCGCATCGGTCTCAAAGCCATCATCTATTTCGAAGTGTTGACCACCATCGCTCTATTCCTCGGCCTGGGAGCGGTGAATCTGATCCGTCCCGGCGAGGGCATGACGCTCGAAACCTCGGCGACCGAGACGGGGTTATCGAAGACCACCCCGACGCTGGGCGGAACGTTGGAGCATACCTTCCCGGCCAGCGTGATCGACGCGGGGGCGCGCGGCGACGTGCTGCAAATCGTGGTGTTCTCGTTTATCTTCGGCGCGGCCTGCGCATCCATCGGGTCCAAGGCGCAGGCTGTGACCGAATTCTGCAAATCGCTCTCGGAAGTGATGTTCCGTTACACCAAGTACGTGATGTATCTGGCGCCCATCGGTGTGGGAGCAGCTATGGCGCACACCATCGGAAGCAAGGGCATCGGCGTTCTGCTGGGTCTCGGCAAGCTGATACTCACGCTTTACGGCGCACTTTTCATTTTCATTTTTGTAGTGCTCGGCGCCGTTGCGCTCATCGCGAAGATACCGCTCAAGCCGTTCGTCCGGGCGGTACGCGAGCCGTTCGTGCTCGCATTTTCCACGGCATCCAGCGAATCCGCGCTACCGCTAGCGCTCGAAAATCTCGAGCTGATGGGCGTTCCAAAGCATATCGTGGCCTTCGTTCTGCCCACCGGTTACAGCTTCAACCTCGACGGCAGTACGCTCTACCTGTCGCTAGCTTCAGTATTCGTCGCGCAAGCAGCCGGCGTACACATGCCGCTGAGCCAACAGCTCATGATGATGCTCACGCTCATGCTGACCAGCAAAGGAGTCGCCGCAGTCCCACGCGCCTCGCTGGTAATCCTCGCAGGCACTCTAGTAACTTTCGGCCTGCCAGTCTCCGGCGTGGCTTTGATTCTCGGCGCGGATGCGCTCATGGATATGGCTCGCACATCCGTGAACCTGCTCGGCAACTGCATGGCCACAGTAGTAGTCGCGCGCTGGGAGGGCTTCGATTTCAACCCTGCCGCGCCTACTCTTGACGAAGTGCCCGTATCGGATCCACCCGCGCTGCCCTCCGAGCGGGCACGTAGCACGCGAGCAGACTGATCGCCGCCAGGAGCAGTGGAATCGAGATAAAAACCGCCGGATCGCGCGGACTGACTCCCACCAGTTGACTCTGTATGGCCTGCGACGCAAGCAGCGCCAGCACGACACCGATTCCGACACCCGTCAAAGTCAGCGCCATTCCCTGACGCAGCACCAGCCGCGCTACCTTATTCGCATCCGCGCCGAGCGCCATCCGAATCCCGATCTCGCGCGTCCGCCGGCTGACCGAGTAAGCGATCACGCCGTATAGCCCGGCCATCGCCAGCAAAGCGCCGAACAGACCGATAGCCGCCACCACTCGCATGACCAGCCGATTCCCGAATAGCGCGCCTTCTTCGAAGAAATGGTCGAGTGTCTGGACTTCCTGCACGGGCTGTCCCGCATCGAGCCGGCGGATCTCCGCCAGCACTGGCGCCGCAACCGCTCCGGGATCACCAGCGCTCTCGACATGCAATCTCATCGCGTTGCGATACTGCTGCGAAAACGGCAAATAGAGAAACGGCTTGGGGCTCTCTGAAACGCTGTTGTACTTCATGTCGCGGATAATTCCGGCTACTTCCAGCGTCTGCTCTCCCAGTCGAATCCGCCCGCCGATGGCGCTGTGGTTGGGCCAATAGCGGCGCGCCATCGTCTCGTTTACGATGGCCACCAGCGGCGCTGCCGGAGTATCGCGTTGATCGAACGCGCGGCCATTCAGCACGGGAATTCGCATGGTCGCGAAATAATGCTCGTCCACTATGTTCGACCCGATCGACAACGTGCGCTGGTCCTTGGGCATCTCGTAACCTTCCACCTTCACGTTCGAACTGGAACTGGTGAAGCCCAGCGGAATATGCTGCCCCAGCGCCACCGAGCGCACACCCGGCAGCGTTTGCACTCGGTCGACAAGTTGCCGGTAGAATGCTCGGGCTTGAGGTTCTTGAACACGCACCAGGCCGGGACTCAACACCATTGTCAGGAGATGATCCGTCCGAAAACCCGGATTGAAGTGCAGCAGATTTGCGAAGTCCTTAACCAACAGCCCCGAAGCGACCAGCAACGTCAATGACACCGCCACTTGTCCGACCACCAGCAAACTTCGAATGTGGAACCTGCGGCTCCGTCCGGACGGCGCTGTATCGCCGGCCTTCAACGTCGAACTCAAGTCCTGATGAAGACTCTGCAGCGCTGGCGCCATACCAAAGATGAGGCCGCTCAAAACCGAAGCAGCCAGACAAAACAGCAGCACGCGCTGATCCAGGCGGGTGACGATCCATGCGGGAAGTTCTGTCGGAAGGCGCAGCGACGAAAGAAAGTCCATGCTCAAGACCGCCAGGCCGAGACCAGCAGCTCCGCCTGCCAGAGCGAGCAACATGCTCTCAGTCAGCAACTGGCGCAACAGGCGGCCGCGACCGGCTCCGATCGCCAGCCGAATCGCGATCTCCCGCGACCGTCCTCGCGCGCGCGACAACAGAAGACTCGCCACGTTCGCGCACGCAATCAGCAGCACCAGGCCTGCCAGCACCAGCAGAACAACGGTTTGCGACGCATCGTCGGGATCCACTTTGGAGCGCGCCTGTACTTCCGGCATCGCCAGCACGCTGCGCCCGCGATTCGAGTCCGGATACGCCCGCTCCAGGTTGCGCGCGATGCTCTGCAACTCAGCCTGAGCTTGTGCCGGCGTACGCCCTGGCGCCAGCCGTCCGTACATAGTCGTGTTCAACCGGTCGCGTTGCTCCAGCGGACTGGCGCCATCTGGAGATAAACGCGACAGGGCGCCAAACGGCACGTACATCGCTTCGTGCAGATAACGCTCCAGGCCCAAGAAGCTGGCAGGCGCGACGCCGATCACCGTGAAATCGACTTTGCTCACGCTGACTCTGCGGCCAATAACCGCTGGATCCGCGCCAAACTGCGATTCCCAAAGCGAGTTGCTGAGGACGATCACGGCCTCCCGATCTTCATCGGACCGGAAGCCGCGCCCCAGCGCAGGTTTCACGCCGGCGACATCGAAGAAATTCGTGCTGACTGCGAGGCCGAGCTTAAGTTGCGCGGGTGATCGCGGATCGGGATTGAAACCCAGCGGAATTCTCTGGTACGCCAGGGCGCCGGTGAACGACTTGACTTGGTCGCGAAAGTCGACGTAGTCACGATACGAAACATCGTTGTACCGGTCGGATTGCGACGTACTGAGAACCCGCAACATTTCCGACGGCCGCTCCACCGCCAGCGGGCGAAGCAGCATCGCGTCGCCCAGGCTGAACATCGACGTCGTAGCCCCAATACCAATGGCCAGCGAAAGAATCGCGACTACAGTGAACGACGGATTCGCCGCCAGAATCCTCAACCCATAACGGATGTCATTCCAAAAAGTCCTCATAAGGGTGAATGTCCTCCAAATGAAGGAAGTGGCCGAAGCACGACGTGGCGCACGCACTC
>JBGPSX010000202.1:0-7170 GCA_041490325.1 Bryobacteraceae bacterium
CTCGGAGAGAACCGCCTGCGAACAGTAGGCGACCGAATTGACCATTTGGATGCGGCTCTTCTTGCTGCGCCACTTTTCAAACGCCGCATCGATTCCGCGCAACACCGCTTCTAACGGAACACCCGCATTCTTCCAGGCCTCCACCAGCGCCCAATCGAGCGGAGACATCAGGAACAAGCTGGTACCGCGCGCCTTCTGAAAGTGGTCCTCAACTTCGGTGAAGTAGTTGAAGTAGTTCGACGGCCAGGCTACTTCTTCTGGTTCCGCCGCCATATGATTTCCAGGCCTTCCAGCGTCAGGTCTTCGTTGATCTCTTTCACGAAGCGGGAACCGGCGCCGATCAGCCGCGCCTGGCCTCCGGTGGCGATCGCAGTTGTCTTCGGACCCAGCTCGGCGATCACGCGTTCGAGTATGCCGTCGATCATTCCGACGAAGCCGTAGTACAGGCCCGACTGGATGCTGCCCACTGTGTTGCTTCCGATCAGCCGCGACGGCTCTCGAAAATCCACCATGGGAAGCCGCGCCGTCTTTGAAAATAATCCACCGATCGACATGCCGATGCCTGGACAAATCATGCCACCCAAGTACTCGCCGTTTGCCGACACGACATCGAAGTTGATGGTAGTGCCCAGGTCGACCACCACCGCCGGCCCGCCGTAGCGGTGGAATGCCGCCACGCCGTTGACCACGCGGTCCGCGCCAACTTCTCGCGGGTTGTCGTACAACACTTTCACACCGATGTCCGTATCGGGCGTTACGAACAGCGGAGTGACGTGAAAATAACGCTCGCCCATGGCTCGAAGCGGGTCATCCAACGTCGGCACTACGCTGGCAATGATGATGCCGTCGACATGCTTGAGTTCAAGCGACGATAGCGCGAACAGGTTGCGCATCAACACGCCCCATTCGTCGGCGGTCTGCTCATGAATGGTGCGCAACCGCCAGCGACCCAGCAGCGTCTGGCCTTCAAACGCGCCGATCGTAATGTTGCTGTTTCCCGCGTCCAGAGCTAAGAGCATGGCCGTACGCCTCCGGCAATGATGACGTTTTCGCTTCCATCATCGCCTCGCAGAATGAGAAATCCGGATTCATTCAAACCGGCGGTGGTGCCGAGCAGCGTCGAACCGCCCAAGTCCACATGCACGCGTCGCCCGTAGACGAAACTTGAAGCGAGCGAAAACATCTTCAGGATCGGTTCGCGGCCTTCCTGCTCCAGCAAGCCGCAGTAGCTGTCGATACTGGCGACGAGTTGGAAAAGCAGTCGCTCTCGCGAAAACTCCCGGCGGCCGGCGATTCGCAATGAAGTTGCGATGCTGCTGAGCTCCGGTGGAAATACTGAATGGTTCACGTTGATTCCAATACCGGCGACGATGGCCGAGCCTTCCAGCTGCGTCAAGATTCCTCCGCACTTCTTGCCGTCAATCAACAAGTCATTGGGCCAGCGTAGATCGCAGGCCAGGTCGCTCACCTTGAGAATTGCTTCACAGGCCGCCAACCCAAGTGCCAGCGTAACCATCGGAATGGAATTCGTCGGAAAGGCATATCGCAGGACGATGGTTACATACAGTCCGGCGCCGGATTCGGAATGCCATTTTCGTCCGTAACGGCCCTGGCCTGCGGTCTGTTCGTCGGCGCCCACGACAGTTCCTGATTCGCAACCCGATGCCGCCAGCCGGCTCGCCTCCGTCATCGTTGACGGGATGCTGGCATGCCAATCGATATGTCGATCCGGCAATTGCGATCGCACCCACTCGATGTCGAACGGCTTCTTCAATCGAGCTCCAGACGGCAATGAATGTCGATAGCGCGCGCTGAGTGCGTAATCGCGCCGACGGAAATAAAATCGGCGCCTGTTTCGGCGTAGGCCCGCACGGTTTCAAGCGTTATGCCACCCGAAAGTTCTATGGTGGCACGGCCATCGATGTAACGGATCCATTCTGTGGCTTCGGCCGGACTCAGGTTGTCGAGCAATAGATGCTTCGCGCCAAATGCCAGCGCCTCTTCGAGCTCTGCATGAGTGCGAACTTCGATCTCAACCGGCAAGTCGCTGTTCTTGGTGGCAGTGAGCGCCGCCCGCACCCCACCGGCTGCGGATATGTGATTGTTCTTGATCAGCACGGCATCGAACAAGCCCATCCGATGATTCGTTGCGCCTCCCGCTCGGGCCGCCATTTTCTCGAGTTGACGCAGACCGGGCGTGGTTTTGCGAGTATCGAGAATCCGGCACCTCGTTCCTTTGACGGCGTCGACAAACTTGCGCGCGAGCGTCGCGATTCCGCTCAGATGCTGCAGGAAATTTAGCGCTACCCTTTCGCGCGTGAGTAACAGCCGCGCGCTGTCCCGCACGGTTGCGATCTCGCCGCCGCGCTGCAACAACGCTCCGTCTTCCACTCGCACGTCGACGTCGTTGTAGAGTAGCCGCAATACTTCCACTCCCGCCACGACACCGGACTCCCGCATGACGAATCGCGCCGTTGCGCGACGATCGGCGGGAACGCACAAAGCGGTTGTAACATCGCCTGCTCCCACATCTTCTTCCAGAGCACGCGCCACGATCTCGGTCGTCGTCATTGCAGGCTGCTAAAAGCAGTGCGGCTCTTCTCGAGCTGCGCCACATACTCGGCGCGTTTGGAACGCAACGACTCAACCACCTGAGCCGGAGCGCCGCTCAGGAACTTTTCGTTTGAAAGCTGACGATCCTTGTCGGCGATCAGCTTCTCTAGTTGCTCGATCTCCTTGGTCAACCGTCCGCGTTGGACATCCAGGTCCACTTCGGGAAGATGCAGCACCAAGTCGAATTCCGGCGTCGAACGCACAGCGCCCTGAAGCTCGGGGGCCGCGCCCGTCCGGATGTCGAGCTTCACGGTGGCGAGCTTTTCGATGACGCTCAGCTCCACGTTCGTGGCGCCGTTGCGGCAAAACAGCACGCCTTCGAGCACTAGCTTCTTATCGAGCCCATGATCGGCTCGCAGCTTGCGTGCGGCGGTGATCATCTCCTGCATCAGGGCCATTTCGTGCTCCGCCGCTGCATCGGTCGCGCCCGGCTGGGGATATGCCGCCAGAGCAATCGATTGCGTCTGACCGAATCGATGCCACAGCTCTTCGGTGATGAATGGCATGATCGGATGCTGCATGCGCAGATACGCACTGAAAACGCCCAACAGATTGCGCCAGTCGTTCGTGAGACCGGATCCCGGCGCCAATCGCAATTTCTTGATTTCCAGATACCAGTCGCAGAAATCGTGCCAGAAGAATTGCCAAAGCAATTCGCCTACTTCGTGATAGCGGTGCTGCGCGAGCGCGCGATTCACCGATTCCGCGGTGCGGTTCAGACGGCTGAAGATCCATCGATCCTCCAGCGTTTCCGCCGTGCCTGCCTCGGGAAGAGATGGCGCGATGCCGGACGCCTCCATATTCATGAGGATCAGCCGTGCCGCGTTCCACATCTTGTTGGCGAACTGCCGCGCCGCCGCGAGCCGGTCTTCGGAATAAGTAATGTCTGTCCCCGGCGCCGCGGCCATCATCAACGCTAGGCGTACTGCATCGGTTCCGAATTTTTCGTTGATGTCGAGCGGATCGACCACGTTGCCCTTGGTCTTCGACATCTTTTGCCGGTACGGATCGCGTACCAGCGTGTGAAGGTGGACCTGCCGGAACGGAACATCGCCCATGAGCTCGAGGCCCAGCATCATCATGCGCGCCGCCCAAAAGAACAGAATGTCGTAGCCGGTGATGAGCAGCGATGTCGGATAGTACGTTCGCAAATCCTCGGTATCATCCGGCCAGCCCAGCGTCGAAAACGGCCACAGGCCCGAGCTGAACCAGGTGTCCAGCACGTCGGGATCCTGTTCGACACGCGCGGATCCGCAATGCGAACACTTCGATGGCGCTTCACGCGCCACCGTGATTTCCTGGCAGTCTTTGCAATGCCAGGCTGGAATACGATGGCCCCACCAGAGCTGGCGCGAAATACACCAGTCGCGGATGTTCTCCATCCAGTTGAAGAATGTTTTGTTCCAGTTTTCCGGTTCGAAGACGATGCGGCCGCTGTGGACGGCCTCGAGTACCTTCGCTGCTAGGGGCTTAGTCTTTACGAACCATTGTGTTGAAACCAGAGGTTCCACCACTGTGCCGCAGCGGTCGCACTTGCTGATCGCGAGCGCATATGGCTCGATCTTTTCGATCAGCTCAAGCTTTTCGAGATCGCCTATGATTTGTCTTCGCGCTACGAATCGATCGAGGCCGGCGTACGGGCCGGCGGCGTCCGTCATGCGCCCATTCTCTGAGATGACCTTGATGTGCGGAAGCTTGTGCCGCTTGCCGGCTTCGAGGTCGTTCGGATCATGCGCGGGCGTCAACTTAACAACGCCAGTGCCGAACTTCGGATCTGCCAATTCATCGAAGATCACTGGTATCTCGCGGTTCATCAGCGGCAGCACAGCAGTCTTGCCAGTGAGGTCGCGATAGCGATCGTCGCTCGGATTCACTGCCAGCGCAGTGTCGCCCAGCATGGTTTCCGGCCGCGTAGTAGCGACCACGAGATGCCGCGAGCCATCTTTCAGCGGATAACGGATGTGCCAGAGCGTCCCTTGGGTGTCTTCATGCTTCACTTCGAGATCCGAAAGTGCGGTGTGACACGTCGGGCACCAGTTCACCATGTAGGTGCCGCGATAGATCAGTCCGCGTTCGTACAGACGCACGAAAGCTTCCAGCACCGCGCGCGAAAGCTCGGGACTGAGCGTGAAGCGCTCGCGACTCCAGTCGCAACTATCCCCAATCCGCTTCATCTGTTCAGTGATGCGGTGGCCGTACTTATCTTTCCACTGCCAGACGCGTTTCTCGAATTCCGCGCGCCCGAGTTGTTCGCGCGTCACGCCCTCGGCGGCAAGGCTACGCTCCACCAGCAACTGCGTGGCGATGCCCGCGTGGTCGACCCCCGGTAGAAACAAAGTGTTGTCGCCCGACATGCGGCGCCAGCGAATGGCCGCGTCGATGACGGAATGCTCCAGCATGTGACCGATGTGCAGCGATCCGGTTACGTTGGGCGGCGGCACGGCCAGCGAAAAGCGCGGCCCCGGAGCCTTTGGATCGGCGTGAAAAATGCCGGTTTCCACCCACCATTGAGCCCAACGTGACTCGAAGCGCTGCGGCTCGTATGCTTTTTCCAATTCCATGGGAGACTACCAGTTTAGCAAGCAGTCAGGATTTGACAGCCCCGCCGCGGTTTGCTGTAATTGACGGAGTAACCTTCCCGCCTTGCTCCTCAGTAGCTCAATGGTAGAGCATTCGGCTGTTAACCGAAGGGTTGTAGGTTCGAGTCCTACCTGAGGAGCCAATAAAAGCGCACTTTTTGCGAGCGCGTTCCTAGTTCGGAAGCTCCACTTTAGCGGAAACTTTAGCAGGCTCGTTTGGAATCGGCTCCGTTTTCGGCTTCTTCACCAGCGAATCCACGGCGCGCCGCTTGGCCTTCATGCGGATGTGGGAGTAGTGCTCCAGCATCTGTTTTGAGACGTGGCCGGCGAGCTGGCGGATCGTTTCATCGCTCGCGTCGGGTTGCTCGGCCAAGTCCGTTATGAACGTGTGGCGGTTGTCGTGCCAGCGGCCGGTAATCTTCGCGTCCTTCCGAATTCTGGTCCAGACGGTCTTGAACGAGGTTGCCGGTTTCGCCGGGTTGGTCGGCTGAGGCTGCCCGAAGGGGAACAGATACCATTCCGGCCGAGTCTCGCCGAACTTGTCCAAATACCACTTAGCGTGAGCCACGAGCGCCGCCAGCGCGTCGGAGTTCAACGGGACGGGCCGACCTTCCCCGGCCTCGGTCTTGCTGTCCCCCACGACCAGCAGCGCCTTCGCTAGATCGACTTTGCTCCACGTCAAATCTCGCAACTCTGCATCACGAAGGCCGCAATGCAGGGCGAGTGTGAGCGCCGGTACGATATGCGGCGATCGCCGCTTGCGCGCCTCGGCCAGAAGCGCTGTCTTTTCGTCCTCGGTGAACGCGCGCGCCACGCTCTTGCCGGTGGCGAGCCTCAGCGTTTTCTGACGGCGCATGGTGGCTCGAATCGCATCGCCCTGGTCTTCCAGAATTCGCAGCAGGAAACCAACCTCTTCGTTGATCGACTTCGGCGAGGCTTTCTCTTTGAGCCGCGCGCTCTGGTAATCCTTCACCACGTGATCGGCAATGTCGGCCGTAATCAGTGAACCGAGATGCTTCTTGACGTGCTTCAAGGCGTAATCGGCGAAGGTGTAAGACTCGTGGCGCAACTTGTAGGCAGCCAGATAGGCGTCCGCTACGTCGCTCACACGCCGGATGCGATCGGCGCGGTTATCCTTGATGCCGTTGAAGCTCTTCTCCAGGTCACGGCGCCGGTTCTTCTCCGCTTCGACCGCAACCGTTTTACGAGCGCTCTTGCTCGATTCCTGGATTCGCCGGCCGGCAAAGCTGAAGTGGTACCACCACGTCGCCGATTCCTTCAATTTGCCGGTTTTTTGATCGCGATACTTTGGACGGTAGACGGCCATGTCGATTATTTTCCCTTCCTTTTCGCCTTCGCGCTCCGCACCTTGGCACTGGCAGCGGCGGCCTTCTTGGCACGAGCGGTACGTTGCGCCTTAGTCATGCGTTTGGCGGCCACCTTGCCGCCGATCTTCCCGCCTTTGCGGCCGGTCTCTCTGAAGAATTCCATCATTTCAGTCATTGATCCGAATGTCCTTTTACCGGCCACTCTGTCAGCGTAGTAGCTTGAGGGGGTAATGCTCTATTGACTAGCTTAAGGGCCATAAGCTATTATACTCCTGTTGGCCGAAAGAACCAACCTGAAAATGCAGCATCCCCAACCCCTCCGCTACCACAGCGCCGCCCAGCGCCTGCTCAGGCTTGCGGAGCTTGCGGCGCGCTACCTGCGCTCTGAGGAGTTGGACGGGTTGTCCGTAACAATCGCGGCCC
Organism: Bryobacteraceae bacterium; assembly: GCA_041490325.1. Lineage (GTDB taxonomy): Bacteria > Acidobacteriota > Terriglobia > Bryobacterales > Bryobacteraceae > Palsa-89. The sequence continues at coordinate 6,944 of JBGPSX010000202.1, forward strand.
ACCTGGACCGCATTCCGGCCGTTCGCGGCCAAGTCAAAAACCAACTGAAAGGAAGAAACGCACTATGCCGTTAGGCGTATTACTCGGCCCACTTGGGCCACTCGAAACCCTCACCGAGCATGAACATAAGGAGCTCGCTGAGTTCCTTGCCGTGTCTCGCAACGAAGATCATCAGGCGCTAGCTGACAACATTGAATGGTTGATGCACGTGGCCAAAAAAGAAGGCC
>JBGPSX010000203.1:0-7160 GCA_041490325.1 Bryobacteraceae bacterium
GGGCGTTTCGGGCCGCCTGACGGACCATCTTCGTTTCACCAACGGCTTCGCGTCCGCGCCACAGGATCTGCTGCCTCGGCTAGCTCGCTGCTTCCTGGCGTCGGATCGGGCGGCGGCGCAACGTCTTTCTGTCGAGCATCCAGAGTTTTTCTTCCTGCTTCCCGATGGCGTCAGTTATCACGGCCACGCGGTCAGTGGGGGCAAGAAGACCGGCAGTGGACCCCTGGCGCTCAAGCGCGAACTGCGCGAGCTAACGGGCGAGGTGCAAATCAAGCTTAAGGCGGTTGAAGACACCGCAACCGGGCTCAATCATCTGGAGCTTGAGATCGCTCGACTTAGCGAAGATCTTGAGAGCCTGCGAGCGCTTCAGCAAAATCAGGAAAAGGAAGCGTTGGCGCTGGACCACGAGCATCGCAAGCTGGCGGAAGAATTCGCGCGGGCGTCTTCCAGGCTTTCGGTGGCGCGACTGGAACTCGAACGTTTGCGCCAGGAGGGCGAGCGGGCGCGGGCGCAGCAGGAGCGCGACCAGCAGCTACTCGACGAGAAAGAAGCCGCGCGATCAGTGGAAGAGCAAGTCCTGGAGCAGTCGCGCGCCGATTTTGAAGAGCTGCAGACCGTAGCTCAGAAGCTTTCCGAAGAGCATGCCGAGTTGCGCGCCGATCTTGCAGGCTTCGAGGAACGCCGCCGTTCGGAGCGCGCGACGCAGGCCCGCTACGAATCGCAGATCGCTGAGATCGCTGTCAGGCGGCAGGAGATCGCGAGCGAGCTGGAACGGCTGGGTCTGGAACGTGCCCGGCTGCTTTCCGACAATATCGAGCTGGATCGCCGCGCCGGCGAACTGGTGCGAGAGTTGAGCGCCGCCGAAGAAACAGTAACCGCACTCGCCAACCAGGAAACCACTTTACGGTCCAATCTGGCCGCGCTGGAAGAGAGCCTCAAGCAACTTCGCCTGGACGTGCAAGCATCGCAAGAGAAGCGTTCTCAAATCGAGCTGGAGCTAGTGAAGAAACAGGCTGAACTGAAGTATCTGGACGAAACCAGCCGCAAAGAATTGAATGCTCCGCTCGAAGAGTTGGCAGCCGGTGAAGAGGCGGTTCTCGACGATGCCGCACTCGAGGAAGCCGAGCAGAAATACCAGGAGATCAAGGCGCGTATCGAAGCGCTGGGTCCGGTGAATCCTCAGGCACTCGAAGAATTTCAGGAAGCGCAGCAACGCTACGATTTCTTGAACGCGCAGCGACAGGACCTGCTGGATTCGATTCGAGACACCGAAACGGCCATCCGCGAAATCGATGTCGAGTCGCGTAAGCGCTTCACGGATGCTTTCGAAGGCATCAACGGCCACTTCCGCGAACTGTTCCGCACGCTCTTCGGCGGCGGCACCGGCGAAATGCGGCTCACCGATGAAAGCAACATCGCGGAATCCGGCATAGACATCGTGGCTTCGCCTCCGGGCAAGCGGCTCCAAAACGTGCTGTTGCTCTCGGGCGGCGAGAAATCGCTGACCGCGATGGCGCTGCTGATGGCCATTTTCCATTACACGCCCAGTCCGTTCTGCATCCTCGACGAGGTAGACGCGCCGCTGGATGAACCAAATATCGAGCGCCTCACGCGGCTGCTGAAAGAGATGTCGAGTCAGACACAATTCATCGTCATCACGCACGCCAAGCGCACTATGGAAGCCGCGCAATCGCTGTACGGCGTAACGATGCAGGAGCCCGGCGTTTCCAAACTCGTCAGCGTTCGTTTCGATCACGCCGCTGCTCAGCCAGAACCGGAAAAACCGCTGGCTTTCCACGGGGCCAGCGTATAGCGGATGTGACAATGCTGAACATGATCTGCGGCCCTAAGGTGAATGAGCCCTTGTGGATTCACAGGCCCGCGGTCTAAACTTAAGTCATCCGCGTTCTCTCGGTGCTCCGTTAGCCGCGCCCAGGAGGCGTCCCACAATGCCTAAGGTCAAAGCTTCGACCGCGTGCGTCTTGTTGTTGTTTTGCGGAAGCCTGCTTCGGGCACAAGACTCCTTCCCCATTCCCGACGCGTCCGTGGGCGTGCCTTATAGTTTTGACTTCTACGGTGGTTTCGACTTTTCCGAACTGCAAGCCCTGTTTGCCGAAATAGGCGCCACTTTTACTTTTACCGTCACAGCCACGAATGTGCCGCCCGGGCTAACTTTCGATAGCAACGGCCACCTCAGCGGAACCCCCACCACACCCGGCACGTTCAACCTAACGATTACTGAACGGTTCCTGCTGATTTACATGGGACAGACCATTGTCGACGAGCCGACCACGCTCGTGGTCACACTCCTAGTCCGCGGCGCGACGGGCCCGCCCGTGTCCATCGATCCGGGCGGATTGACGTTTCCGTTCAATCAGGGTTCGACCACGCCAGTCTCCCAATCGATTGTCGTTTCCAATCGAGGCGCGCAGGCGCAGAGTCTCACCGTAAACGCCACTACGAGTATTCCGGCCAGTTGGCTTTCAGTATCCGGCGGAGGATCTGTCGGACCCTTTTCGAGCGCCGGCATCCCGGTCACTGTCAATCCGAGTGGATTGCCCGCCGGTACCTACGTTGGGAACATCGCCATCTCAGCCACTCCTTCGAATCAGAGCGCGAACGTAACCGTGGTCGTCACCGTCAACAGCGGACAGAAACAGATTCAGCTTTCGCAAACCGGGCTGCGATTCCAGACGGTCTCGGGTGGCGGCGCGCCGCAGTCTCAGACGATCTCGGTGTTGAATGGTGGCGCGGGCAGCCTTGCCTTCAGCGCCAGCGCGTCCACGGTTTCGGGCGGTGGATGGCTTTCGGTTTCTCCGGCATCTGGCAGTGCGACCTCCGCATCGGCCGCATCGGTCACGGTATCGGTCAATCCCACCGGATTGCAGGCCGGCGATTATTACGGAACGATCCAGGTTGCATCCAGCGGTGTCGACAATTCGCCTCAGACCGCGTCCGTGGTGCTCAACGTCGCGGCAGCCGGTACGACCATCGGCGCATTCCTCCAACGTACTGGTCTCATTTTTGTCGGAAGCGCCGGCGGCGCCAAGCCCGCTGCTCAGACGATCTCCATTACGAATCCTTCCAGCACGCCATTGAATTTTGCCTCGTCCCTTTTCTTTGGAACTACCACGAACTGGTTTACGGTTCAGCCGGCCAGCGGCAGCGTTAGCTCCACAGCCCCGGCCACGATCACCGTGCAGCCCGATCTCACAGGAGTTACACCCGGCATTTACACCGGCGATCTGACGCTTTACTTCACTCCCGGAAATTCAATACGTCACGTCCAGGTTGTGTTGATCGTCCTGCCGGCAGGCTCGATCGCCTCACCAGCAATAAACGCGGGAACTCCTCCGCCAGCAGCCGGCTGTACAGCGACTAAGTTGCTACCAGTGTTCACGCAACTCGGCGCCGGCTTTGGCACGGTCGCTGCATGGCCCACTCCGATTGAGGCCACAGTGGTGGATGATTGCGGCGCCATCATGACCCAGGGGAACGTCGTCGCGTCCTTCTCTTCGGGCGACCCAGCACTGTCATTGCGGTCGCTGGTCGACGGCCGCTGGACGGCTACGTGGCAACCGCGCAGCTCCGCTACGCAGGTCACGATCACGGCGAAAGCGCAACAGACCGCGCCGCCGCTGACAGGTACCCAGTCGATCGGTGGAGCCTTGACTGCGAATCCTGTCACGCCGGTCATCTCGGCGGGCGGCGTCGTCAGCGCGGCGAAATTCGCGCCCAATCAACCGCTCGCTCCCGGCAGCTTCGCTTCCATCTACGGATCGCACCTGAGCAACGGAATAAACCAATCCACCACCGCACCATATGCGACTCAGTTGGGTGCAACTCAAGTGATCATGGGAGGGCGCAATTTGCCGTTGCAGTTTACCGCAGAAGGGCAAATAAACGCCATCATCCCATACGATGTGGCGCCGAATTCCACCCAGCAAATCATTGTCATGAACGGCCCAGCGATTTCTGTCCCTGAACCGATCATTATCGCCACAGCTCAGCCGGCCGTATTCACCGACGCCGGTACGGCCATCGGCAAAATCGTAGCCGTGAAGCCCGACGGGACGTTCTTTGTCGTGGATGCCAACCATCCAGCCAGCGCCGGCGATGTTGCACTCATCTATTGCGCGGGACTTGGGCCGGTGGATCCACCTGTTCCGGCCGGAACAGCGGCGCCCGGGAATACTCTCTCTCGCACGGTCAACACGGTAACCGCCACAATCGGCGGGAAGGACGCTGCGGTCGCATTTGCCGGTTTGACGCCAGGCTTCGTGGGACTCTATCAGGTGAATGCCACTGTTCCGAGCGGCGTCACGCCCGGCGCCGAAGTACCCGTGGTCATCACTGCCGCGAGTCTGCCAAGCGTTACCGTGACCATCGCGATCAAGTAGCCGATACGGCGAATTTCAGGTCCAGGCACGGAGTTTCCGCCTTGGACATTTCTCAGTGCTTGAGATGTATGCCAGCGGAAATCCGATCCTGCCGCCAATTCTATGCGTTGACGGCGCGCTTGGCGTCTTCGAGCACCTGCTCGACCTCGTCCTGATATTGCTTCAGCAGGCGTTCACTCTTGGCTTCGAAGCGCATCACTAATACGGGCTGGGTATTGGATGCTCGCAACAATCCCCAGCCTTCGGAAAAGATCACGCGCACGCCGTCGATATCCACCGTCTTGTACCTGCTCTTGAAATGATCGGCGACGCGGTGGACCACGTCGAATTTGATCTCATCCGGGCAGTCCACGCGAATCTCGGGAGTGGACACCAGCTTCGGGAATCCTGCGAGCTGCGCCGACAGCGGCTTGCCGGACTTGGCCACAATCTCGATCAAGCGGCAAGCCGAATAGAGCGCGTCATCGAAGCCGCGATAACGGTCGGCGAAAAACATGTGCCCCGACATTTCGCCTGCCAGCTCGGCGTGTTCTTCTTTCATCTTGGCCTTGATCAGGGAATGCCCGGTCTTGTACATGATGGCGTTCCCACCGAGCCTGCCGATCTCGTCGTACATCAACTGCGAGCACTTCACTTCCCCGATGAAGGTTGCGCCGGGCTTGCGTTCCAGGATCTCGCGGGCGTAGATCAGCAGCAACATGTCGCCATAAATCACGTTTCCTTTTTCGTCGACCGCGCCGATGCGATCGGAGTCGCCGTCATACGCGATCCCGAGTTCCGCGCCGGTTCCGCGAACCTTTTCGATCAATGCAAACAGGTTGGCCGGGACGGTCGGATCGGGATGGTGATTGGGGAACTTACCGTCCATGTCGAAGAAGAGCTCGGTTGCATCCACATTGAGCTTTTCAAAAATGCGATGCATCACCGGACCGGCGGTTCCATTTCCCGCATCAGCAACGACCTTGATGCGGCGAGCAAACTTGAACTGCGCTGCCACCTCGTCGACATACGGCGTCACGGCATCCACGGTAGAGAGATGCCCGGCGCCACGTTCGAAGTCGCCGCGCTCGATAATCTTGTAGACGTCCTGGATGCTCTCGCCGTGCAGTGTTCCGGATCCGCAAACGCTTTTGAAACCGTTGTACTCGGACGGATTGTGGCTGCCCGTAATCATGACGGCGCCATCGGCCTTCAGGTGTTGCGCGGAGTGGTAGAGCACCGGCGTGGGAACGACGCCGAGGTCAGTTACGTCGCACCCCGCGGCCAGCAGACCTTGGACGAGCGCATCACGAAGGCGAGTGGAACTGAGGCGGCAATCGCGGCCTAGGTTGATCTTCGGGCCGCTCTGCCGCTTGAGATAGCTGCCGAGTCCGAGTCCAAGTTGCTCGACATCGGGGCTGAGGAGTTCGGAATCGGCAATGCCCCGGATGTCGTACTCGCGGAAGATGGTGGACTTGAGCATACTTCGATTTTAGCGGTGTCGGTTACATCGCAGCGGCTCCAGGCTTCAAACTTCGGCCCAGCGGCGCAGCAGGTTGTGATACACGCCGGTCAATTGCACCGACGTTGGATGATCCGGAACATCGTGATTGATGCGTTGAATGGCAGTATCCAGATCGAAGAGTAGAGTGCGATCGGTATCATCGCGCACCATGCTTTGAATCCAGAAGAAGGACGAGATGCGCGCGCCACGCGTGACCGCGCGCACATGGTGCAGGCTGGTGGACGGGTAAAGAATCATGTGACCCGCTGGAAGTTTCACTTCGTGCATGCCGTAGGTGTCTTCCACGATCAACTCGCCGCCGTCGTATTCGTCGGGCTGGCTGAAGAATAGCGTCGCGGACAGATCGGTACGGATGCGATGCGCCGTGCCGGTGACGGTGCGGATAGCATTGTCCACATGCGTACCGAAGGATTGACCGCCCTGGTAGCGATTGAACAACGGTGGAAACACCCGCGAAGGCAAGGCCGCGGAGATGAACAGCGGATTCTTGCCGAGCGCGGTGAGAATCATTTCTCCGAGACGCTGCGCCGCTGGATCGCCTTCAGCGAGTTGCATATTGTCCTTCGCACGCGCCGACTGGTGACCAGCGGTCACGCGGCCGTCCACCCAGGTAGCAGAGTCCAAGACCTGGCGAGCTTCGGCGACCTGCTCGAACGTGAGTACATCTGGAATCGGCAGAAGCATCAGAATTTGAACTTGATCCCGATCAACGCCGAACGGCCTGCGCCGAGCACGATGTGCGCGGGATGCAACTGATCGTAGTAATAACGATTCGCCAGATTGTAGACATTAACTTGCAAATCGACGTGATCGTTCAACGGATGTTTGGCCATCGAGTTGAAGACCCAATATCCGGGTAAGGCTTTCACCAGTCCAGTGACCGGATCGAAAGGCGTCGTCGAGCTGGCCGTGCGGGTTGAAACGTAGTTCGCTCCCAGGCCGGCTTCCAGTTGCCATGGTAATCGATACTGATTCCAGAACGTGAATGTGTTCGCGGGAACATTGGCGAGTTGGGCGCCAATCGCGGTGGGGAACGAAATCGATTTGACCACTTTGGCGTCCAGGTGGGCATAGCCGGACATGATCTCCCAGCGGCTGGTCAGCCGGCCCCGGGCCTCGAGCTCGACGCCGTCCACGCGCTGCGTTCCTGCCAGCACGTTCAACAGCGAATTGTTAGGATCGGGTTCGCGCGCATTGGTCTTTTCAGTCCGGAAGAGCGCGGTGCGGAGTGACAACCGTCCGCGCCGAAGGTCCCA
>JBGPSX010000204.1:0-7112 GCA_041490325.1 Bryobacteraceae bacterium
ATCACCGCAGGCCGGGTGGTGGCGTATTCGCGTGCCAGCGAGATCACGTCGGCGCACGGGATACCCGTTAGTGCTTCGACGCGTTCGGGCGGATATTCGGCGGCTAGTTTTTCCAGGCCCTCAAATCCGTCGGTGTAGTTCGCGACATAGTCTGCATCGTGCAGCTTTTCGCCGATGATGACGTGCATCAGACCCAGCGCAAGAGCGAGATCGCTGCCAGGAAAAATATCGAAATGCTTGTCGGCCAGGCGGCCGGTCCGATTCTTGACCGGATCGATGGTGTAAAACTTTGCTCCGTGGCGCCGAGCCTCAACGATGAACGGCCAGAGATGCACGCTCGTGGTGAGAATGTTGGAACCCCAGGCGATGATGAGCTTCGAATGAGCGAATTGCTCCGGCTCCGTGCCATAACGGAAGCCCAGCGTCTTGATGAGACCCGCGCCCCCGGCGGACGAGCAGATGGTTCGGTCGAGTCGCGATGCGCCCAAGCGATGGAAAAAGCGGCGGTCCATCCCCGAGCCATTCAGGTAACCCATGGTGCCGGCGTAGCTGTAGGGCAGAATCGCCTCGGATCCGAACTCTGTGGCGACACTATGGAGCCGGCCTGCGATCGTGTCCAAAGCTTCGTCCCACGTGATTCGTTGGAACTTTCCCTCGCCTTTCGCCCCGATGCGCTTCTGGGGATAGAGCAGCCGGTCGGGTGAGTACTCGCGCTCCAGGTACCGTGCGACTTTGCCGCAGAGAAACCCGCGGGTTATGGGATGATTTGGATCTCCACGCAACTGGCTCCCTTTTCCGTCATCTACATTGATGAGGAGCGAGCAACAGTCGGGACAGTCGAGGGCGCAAACCGAGTGGCGCACTTCGGGCATATCCGATTATAACGTTGGGTTCGTTTTGAAACCACAGTGGCCGCCGTCACGTCTGTTGCCCAAAGGCTCGGAAAAGTCTTGTGGGTTACAATCGGTTAGGGGAGGTTTTATGCGTTACCTCGTCGCTGCCATCCTGACGTTCGGTCTGGCTGGAACATCGTTTGGCCAGGCTCGTCAGGGCCCCTACTGGTCGTTAGGCGGATTTGGGAATGTTCTCTATCCCGGCACCGGACACGCGCCGAACGCCCCGCCTCCCACTGGTATCGCTGGCGCACGCTTCCCTGGCACCTTGACGGGACGCGGTGTCTTAACGAATCCTGTTCCGGTGACGCACCAGCAGCATCGCCGCGCAGTAGTTGTGCCGTATCCGGTTTATTACGGCGGTTACGGTTACGATACGGGAGTTGGCTATGGACCGGGTTACCAATCTGGATACGGTGACCAGGGGCAGCCCATCGTGAACACGAATAGCGCGCCTTCCGTGGTGATCAATCAGACCTTCATTCCTCCGCAAGCGAATCCACAGGTTCGGGAATACGGGGATAGCCAGGATCAGCCGCAATCCAGTATGCGAATGTACCAGACGCCGCCGACACATCCCTATGCCGATGTACCGGAACGCACAGCGCCGGCGCAACAGGCGAATGACGATAAGCCGACGCTGTACCTGATCGCGTTCAAGAACCACAACATCGTGCAAGCGCTGGGGTATTGGATGGAAGGCCCGACCTTGCATTACGTGAGCGTCGAGCATACGTTGAACCAGGCCAGCCTGGATTTGATCGATCGCGACCTCTCGCTGCAGTTGAACTCCGAGCGCGGCATCGAGTTCAAGTTACCGCCCGCGAAATAGATCGCGGCTTAGCCCGACCGACGACTCAGAGCATCTTTTCGACCGATCGGACGAATTTCGTCGTCTTTGGCCGACCCTCGCCTGCACAATGCGGACAGGAGGCAGGAGATGAATCTCAAGTTTGTGTTGTTGATCGCAGCCGCGACTTTCGCCGCCGGCGCCGAGACTAAGGAACTCATCGAACAGGCACGCTCGCAGTTGCAGGCGGCGCGATCGCAGGCCACTGAAGAAGCCTACCTGCAAGCAGAGCAGACGGTGGACCAAGCCATCCAGCAAGACGCGCACGATCCGCTGGCCTGGTTGACTCGGGGCGCGGTGAAGATGGAGCGGGCCGGTTGGTTGGCGCAACACAGCCGCTTCGGACCGGCCAACGAAGTGATGGCGGCGGCGTGCGGCGATCTCGATCGGGCAGTGGCGATGAGTCCTGAGAACTATCAGGTTCGAATTACGCGTGGCCTGTTGTATGGCCGGTTTCCGAGCTTTCTCAACAAGGGCGCGCTGGCTCGCGAGGACTTGGAAATGGCCGAGCGCGGGCGGGAATTCGCGTCTGAGCCAGCCGAGAAGCGCGCGCAAACGCACTTGTTACTCGGCATGGTCTATTCGGCTTCAGGCGACGTCGCGAAGAGCGGAGGTGAATTCCTGGCTGCCGTCGAAGCCAATCCGGATGGCGCGGCCGCCAAAGAGGCTCGCGCCCAAGCGAAGAAACTAGAGCAGGCCGCCGCAGGCTCACCCAACCGGCCGGATCGATTTCCACAAATCAGCGCGGGCACGTCCCCTGTGATCGCGGCGGCTAGCGTCACGATGCCGGAGCGCGGGGCGGAGACGTCACCCTACATTCAGGACCTGGTTCGTAAGATTAAAGCTCAGCCTGGGCTGATCGGTACGCACACCTTAAGCAGCGTCGACCATCCGGGGATGTTGGTTATCATGACGTGGTGGAAGGACAAGCAGGCTTTGGACGATTGGTTTTATAGCGACGCGCATCAAGGCCTGATTCGGCAGATTTACGTAGAACACAAAGGCGGCGGAGGCGAGGGGCCATCACAAGTCGCGATCGAGCTGATGGGCCAGCTTCCGGGTGGTATCCGATTCGGGGGCGGTTTGGCCCCGGAGACAAAATGAAAATCCGGCTGTTCACGCGCCGGCCCACATTACGGCAGTTACCGCTGGCGGTGCTAAAGGTCGCCCTGGTCGGAGCGGTTCTCGGTCCGGCGTGCTCGCTGATCATTGCCTGGCTGACCAGCGAGCCATGGGACCGGATGTTTGCGCACCCCTGGTTGTGGTTGGGAAGCTCCTGCTTGATTGGAGCGATCTTCGGCAGTTCTTTCTACGTGACCTGCGGATTGCCTTTCGATTATCTAAGGCCACTCCTTCGTAGCTTTCCGCCACCGGTGGCGCGGCTGGTTATCCTGGCAACGGCCATGGCGGGTGGAGCGCTGGGCTGCATCGTTTCGCTCTACAGCGTGCAGCAGGTATTCCACGCGCGCTTCGACATCCCGCTCGGGCTCGGCAAGCTGGCGATGGTGGATGGAATCCTGGCGGCCATCATCAGCCTGGTGATCAGCGCGTTCACGAAACTGCAAACCGAAAAACAATTGCGCGAGCGGACGCTTTCAGAGGCTGCCGCCAAGGCGCAGGCATTTGCTCTTCAAGCACAGATCAATCCGCACTTTTTCTTCAACACGCTTAACACCATCTCGGCCTTGATCCCCATCGATCCGCGCGCGGCACAAGCTACCATAGGGCAACTCGCGGACATGTTCCGCTACACGCTCTCGTGTTCGCGCGCGGAACTGGTTTCGCTCGAAGACGAAGTCAACTTCGCCAAGAATTATCTGCTACTGGAACAAGCTCGTTTCGGGAACCGTTTGCGCGTTGAAATGCCGGAGGCTGGCGAGCAAGCCGGGGTTGCCCTTCCCGGTCTCACGCTGCAGCCGATTGTCGAGAATGCTGTGCGCTACGGCGTGGCGAAGCGCGTAGACGGCGGGACTGTGCGCCTCGAAATCGCGAGGAGCAACGGGCAGTGCAGGCTGAGCATCTTGAATCAGTACGACAAGTCCGAAGCTCCCAAGTTGGATCCGACGACGCTTTTTCGTAACGGGCATGCGCTCGCCAATATCCGCGAGCGGTTGAATCTGATGTTTGGCGCTCGAGCAGGTCTGGATATCGCGCTGGCTGGATACGAATGGGTTCGCGTGACCGTCAGTGTTCCTGTGGGAGACACGCCAGCGTGATTCGTGCTGTTGTCGTGGACGATGAGGAGCTGGCGCGCCGCAGCCTGATCGCGGTCCTTCGTGGTGAACCGGACATCGAGATTGTGGCCGAAGCTGCCAATGGGCTTGAAGCGCTGGAACGCATCGGGGAGCACGAACCTGCGGTCGTGTTCCTCGACATCGAAATGCCAGGGCTGAATGGGTTTGAAGTGCTGGAGAATCTCAAAGCCGCGCCGCTCATCGTCTTCGTCACGGCTTACGACGAGTATGCTGTCCGTGCGTTCGAAGCCAGTGCGATCGACTACTTGCTCAAGCCCATTCAGCCGCAACGCGTTCATCAAGCGGTGGAGCGCGTGCGAGCGTCGATCGAAAGAGGAACCGCTCCCGGCGCCGAGGCTCTTAGGAAATTACTTGCCGACCTGCGTCCCGCCGCGCCAAGAAAAATCGCCGCGCGTAAGGGCAAACGCATCGTGCTGCTGTCGCTCAAGGAAGTCACGCGCGCGGCCATCGAAGACAAGCTTGTGTTCCTACATACCGCTAACGAGCGATTCCTGACCGACAAAAGCATTGCGGAATTGGAAACCCAGCTTGAAAATGGCGGCTTCTTCCGCATCAGCCGCGGTGAGCTGGTAAATCTCGAATACGTTCGGGAAATCGTGCCGTGGTTCTCGGGGACATTCAAGGTTCGGCTTTCAACCGGCGTCGAGCTGGATGTGAGCCGTGAACGCGGCCGGCTCCTCAAGGAGATCCTGAATATTTGAGGACGAACTCGGCGTCGCCTTCGAGGAAGTCGTAATCGCGAAGCTGTTCACGTTGTGCCCAGCGGATCTGTTCGAAATCCAGGTTGCGCGGTTCGCCTTCGAAGTTTGCGACTCGATAGAAGATCAGGAGAATCGCTGGCCGGCCAGCGTATTGGTATTCGTAGCGTAGGATTTCGCCGTCGATCTGGGCGCGAATTCCCAGTTCTTCCTTGAGTTCACGAACCAGCCCATGTTCCGGAGCCTCGTCTGGCTCAACCTTTCCGCCTGGGAATTCCCATTTCAGCGGGTGCCAGCCATCGCGTTTGCGCTGCGCGATCAGGGTCCGGCCGTCTTGCTCGATCACGCCTGCTACTACCGTGGTCACCGGGCGTACGACCCAGTGCGAAGGTCTTCTAGAATCGCGTCAGGACGCGGCTTCCATCCCAATGTGGCCTTTGCTTTTTCCGCCGAGACCTGCTGATCCAGGATGAGGGCGTCGGCATAAGCGCCCAACGTCTTGCGGGCTTCATCGAGCGGCCACGATTCGATGCGGCCCTTCGCGCCGGCCCCGAGACTGGCCGCTTCGGCAATTTCGGTGACGCGATGCGCGGAGGCATCGGCGGCATGCAGCAGTGTTCCGGCGGGAGCCTCGAGCGCGCGGACGTACAAATCGGCAAGATCCTCGACGTGAACTAGGGGCCATCGGTTCGACCCATCGCCGACGTAGCGGACCGCGCCGTGTTCGCGCGCCGAGTAGACCATCTCAGCCAGGATCCCATCGCCATTTCCGTAAACGATGGCAGGACGAATCACGATCGTTCGGATGCCAATGTTCGCGGCCGCGAGCACCATTTGCTCCATAGCGGGCCGCCATGCGACCAAAGCTGTTGGATTCAGAGGCGCAGTTTCGTCGGCAAGTAGGCCGTTCGTATTTCCGAGAACCCACACACCGCTGGTATAGAGGAACGGCTTGCCGGAATAGGCCATGGCATCCAGCATCGCGCTAACCGCCGCATGATCCAGCAAGCCGTTGCCGGTGGCGCCGGCGTGGATCACCGCGTCCGAAGCGCTCGCCGCTGGAATTAAGCTATCGGGCGATGCGAGATCACCGTGATGAACCGTAATTTCCTTAAGGTGCAACCGGCCGGCGGCTTCGTCCGATCGCGCCAAGCCGATCACGGAATGACCGGCTTGTTGTAATGCTCGTGCGACAGCGCCGCCGATGTAGCCTGTCGCCCCAGTTAAAAAGACCGTCATAATTGGAGAGAGCCCGCGCCTTGTACAGCGAAGCCTTTCTCGATCATTTCAAAAATCCGCGCAACGTGGGGGAACTGCATCCGCCGGCGCTGACGGTGGAGATCTCGAATCCAGCTTGTGGGGATATTCTTCGGCTGTCCGCGCGTTTCGAAGGCGGCCGCGTGGTGGAAGCCGGATACAAGATTCGCGGATGCACGGCGTCCATTGCGAGCGGTTCGGCTCTCACGGAATGGATGAAAGGCAAGAGTCGAGCGGAGCTCGCGGAGTTGACGGCCGAGCGCATCGAAGCGGAAGTGGGCGGGCTGATTCCGGAATCCAAGCATGCGGCCGTGTTGTGCGTGGATGGCGTGAAGAAACTCCTTCGAGCAGGCACCGGTTAGAACGGCTGTGGCAAAATATTTTTAGAGGTTTCTTTGGCAGAGGAGCGCACTACGGCCCGAGTCGCAAGTCCCGGTTCGGTAGGATCGATTCGGTTGATGGGCGTCCCCATTCGCCTGCATTTCACTTTCGTCCTGCTTTTGATTTTTCTGGTCGTTATCGGTTTGGGTAGCAGCCAGTCACCCGCTAATTATTCGCTGTTCGTAGGGGCATTGATTGTTTCGGTTCTGCTCCACGAGCTGGGGCATGCGTTCGTCAGCTCGCGCTATGGCATCCGAACTTTGGAAATCGTGATGTTTCCTATTGGCGGCGTGGCGCGTCTGGCGCGTCCGGCCAAGCCCGCGGAGGAATTCTGGATCGCGGTCACGGGTCCGGTTGTCAATCTTCTAATCGCAGGACTGATCTTCGCGATCCTCTACACTCAGGGCCGCGCTGTGAACCTTTTTGCTCTTGGTCAACCCACCGAGGACAACTTGGTCGACCGCATTGCGCTGGCCAATCTGATTCTGGCCGGATTCAATCTGCTGCCCGCATTTCCCATGGATGGCGGACGCATGCTGCGCGCGCTGCTTTCGCGCATGAAGTCGGAATACGAGGCAACCCGGATCGCCACCTGGTCGGGACGCATGCTGGCCATCAGCATGGGACTCTACGGATTCATCTACATGCCGATGCTGGCCTTCGTGGCCTTCTTCATTTATCTCGGGGCTGCGAACGAGGGCGCGGCGTCGCGCGGGCGATCGCTGACACAGGGAATTCCAGTCCGAGCGGCCATGATGACCGAGTATCACACGCTTCC
>JBGPSX010000205.1:0-7096 GCA_041490325.1 Bryobacteraceae bacterium
GGCAGAAGGCCGGGCCCTCCGAAAGGCTGACCTGGACGCAGCCGCGCCACGGCATCCCGTTTTGATTAACCACCGGGGCGGTCATACCTCGTACGTGAATTCGCGCGCATACGAGATCGCCGACATCAACGAAAAAACTCCAGATCCAGAAGGCGGTAAGTTCCAACGTGGTCCTGACGGCAAACTCACCGGCCGGGTGGAGGAGCGCGCCAATGCGGCGCTTCGATCGAAGATTCCGAGCAGCGCCACGCGCGCCGAGCGCCGCGAGGGCGTCAGACTGATCACCAAAATGATCGCGCGCAGCGGGATTACATCCGTGAATGATCCGCAAGGCTCGCCCGAAGATCTCGCTGCTTACCAGGACTCCTACGACGCTGGCGAACTGAGCGTACGCGTGTACTCTTTTCTCAGCCAGAACTATATCTCGAGGATGCTCAGCGCCGGCATCCGCTCCGGCCTGGGCAACGAATGGGTGCGCGTGGGAGCCATGAAGATGGTGTCCGACGGATCCATCTCGGAGCGCACCGCGAGAGTCTCGCAACCCTACGTCGGACGCCCTGACGATTACGGCATTCTGGTGCGGACAGAGGAACAACTTTATTCCGACGCGCGCGCCGCGCACGCAGCCGGATGGCATATAGGGACGCATGCGAACGGCGACGTCGCCATCGACATTGTGTTGCGTGTCTACGAGCGCCTCCAGAAAGAGATGCCACGCCGCGACCCGCGCTTTCGCATCGAACACTGCACGCTGATCAATGACAACCTGGTGCGGCGCATGAAAGCGCAAGGCGTCATCCCCACTCCATTTTCCAGCTACGTCTACTATCACGGCGAGAAGATGAAAGAATACGGCGCCGAACGCTTGAATTCCATGTTCGCGCTGCGGAGCTTTCTGGATGCCGGCATCCCGGCCACCATGTCGTCCGACTATCCGCCTGGGCCTTTCGAGCCGATGATGTTCTTGCAGTCCAGCGTCACGCGTACCGACATAAAAGGCAACGTCTGGGGACCCAAGCAACGCATCACGATCGAAGAGGCGTTGCGCGTAGCTACCATCCATGGCGCCCATGCTTCGTTCGAAGAGAACCAGAAAGGCTCGATCGAAGTTGGCAAGCTGGCCGATATTGTGGTGCTGGGCCGCGACCCGCTGAAGGAAGATCCGTCCACGCTGGTGACGATTCCGATCGAGCGCACCATGGTCGGCGGCAAGTGGATGCACGAAGCCTGACCAACATTTCGTTCGATCAGGCTCCAGCGGTTGACGTCATCTGCCGCAACAACCACGCCTGCGCCAGACGCAACTCCCGGCCCACAGTCGCCACGGAAATCCCCAGCACTTCCCCGATTTCCTCAATCGAGAGCCCTCCGAAATAACGCATTTCCACTGCCCGCGCTTTGCGTTCATCGAACTGCGCCAGTTCCTTTAACGCATCGTCTAAATCCACAATCTCAGCCGGCCGGCCAATGGCGACATCCACGTCATCGAGCGAGAGCTTCTTGCCGCCCGCGCCTCGTTTCGCAGCACGATGACGGCGAGCGTGATCCACCAGAATGTTGCGCATCACCTGGGCCGCGATGGCGAAGAAATGCGCGCGATTGCGCCATTCCACTCGGGTCTGGTCCGCCAACCGCAAGTACGCCTCGTGCACCAGCGCCGTGGGCTGCAGCGTGTGCCCCGGATTCTCGAACTTCAGTTGACTCGCCGCAAGTTTGCGCAGCTCAGAATAAAGGTACGGCAGCAAAGCGTCGATGGCCGCCTTGTCCCCAGCGCTGTAATCCAGCAGCAACTGAGTGACATCCTTGGGCGGCAGCATGCTTAGTGGCAATCTTACTGCGAGTGGAGGCCTTCCCGCTATAATACGAGCAACTTCGCCATGACCCGCGACCGCTGGCAGCGAGTAGAAGACGTCTTCAACGCCGCATTGGATCTAGATCCGGAAGAACGCCGGGCATATATTGAAACAGCCTGCAACGGCGACGCAGACCTTCAGGCCGAAGTGGCCGCCTTGCTCGATTGCGATTCCCACGCTCCAGCGGCCATCGCAAACCTGATCCAGGAAGAAATCTGCACCCTGCCCGAGCCCGCCGGGCAAAGTGACATCGGCCTTCAGCTTGGTCCTTATCATGTCACTCGCACGCTCGGCGCCGGAGGCATGGGTGTGGTGTATCAGGCCGTGCGCACCGATCCGAATTATCTGCAGGTGGTCGCAATCAAGCTCATACGTCTCGGCATGGCGTCGGAGCCCATCCAGGCCCGTTTCCGGCAGGAACGGCAGATTCTGGCCAATCTGAAGCACCCCAACATCGCCGCGATTCTCGATGGCGGGACCGCTCCCGATGGTCGTCCTTACATCGTGATGGAGTATGTCGAGGGCAAGTCAATCGTCGATTACTGTGAGGAGCACCTGCTTACAATCACGGAACGAGTTCAACTTTTCCGCGATGTTTGCGCGGCCGTCCAACACGCCCACCAGAAACTGGTGATTCATCGCGACATCAAGCCTGGCAATATCCTGGTCACTGAGGACGGCATCCCGAAACTGCTCGACTTCGGCGTGGCGAAGCTGCTGATCCCGGAGTTGGTCGCCGGCAGCCCGGCGCTGACCGAGACCACGCAGGCGTTCATGACGCCCGACTATGCGAGTCCCGAGCAGGTGCGCGGCGAAGCTCTCTCGACCTCCACCGATGTATATTCGCTCGGCATCGTACTGTACGAGATGCTGACCGGCGACCGGCCCTATCGGCTAACCGGCCAGGCTCCCTCGGAGATCGAACGCGTGGTCTGTCGAGAGGAGCCCAGGCCCCCCAGCGATGCACCCGGCATTTCCAATCGCCTCAGGAAAGATCTGGCGGGCGACCTGAACAACATCGTCCTGATGGCCCTTCGGAAAGAACCGGAACGGCGTTACGGTTCGGTGCAGGAACTTTCCGAAGACTTGTCGCGGTTCCTCAACGGCCGCCCGGTGGCCGCACGCAAAGACACCTTCGGCTATCGTACCGGCAAACTGATTCAGCGCCATCGGGCCGCGGTTGTCGCTGCGGCTCTCGTGATCTTAACTCTCACGGGAGGAATGATCGTGACCACCTTGTACGCGCGCCGCGCAGAGCGTCGATTCGATCAGGTCCGTGGACTGGCGACATCCATGATCTTCGAAACCAACGACAGCTTGCGCGACGTACCAGGGTCCACTGCGGCGCGCGCAAAGCTAGTTGCCAATGCCTTGCGCTATCTGGACGGCTTGGCGAAGGAGGCCGGCAATGACAGCGATCTTTTGCTCGAATTGTCGCAGGCATACCAGAGAATTGGTGAGGTGCAGGGCTCTCCGTATTTCGCGAATCTCGGCGGCGCCACCGAGTCCTTGGCGAGCTACAAGAAAGCGTTGGTCATCGCCGATAGACTGTATGCCAGCAATCCGAAAGACTCCAAACGTTCCGCTTGGTTGGTGCAGATCCTGCACGCGGTGGGTGGCATGCAAGTACAACTCGGCGATAGCGCCGGAGCGTTAGCGAGTTATCAGCGCGCTCTTCCCATGGCTGTGACGCTGCACGATTCTCAACCGGGAGACGCCAATGCAGCCCAGTTGCTGGCTTCGAGCTACCTGCGTATGGGAGAGGAACTGCAACGCCAGCGGCATGCCGTTGAAGCCTTGCAACAATACCGCGGCGCCCTCAAAACGCTGGAAGAAGTGATCCAATGGTCGCCTGGGATGGAGCGGTCCGCCGGTGTCTCCTATCGGCGCATCGCCTCTACTTTAGTGGATGCTGGCCTTTTATCCGAGGCCTTGCGGAGCTATGAGAAGTCTCTCGCTGTCCGTGAATCGTTGGCGAAGCGCGAACCTGGGAACCTGCGGGCCCGGCGCGAACTTGCTGTCATCCACATTGACCTGGCCAACGTACTCATGGGCGCGGGAATCAGCAAGGGAGATTCCGTACTCGCAGAAGCGCATGCGCGAAAGGCCCTGGCCATCGCGGAGGATCTCGCTCGCCAGGACCCCAAGAACGCACAGGGACAGTCGGACCTGGCCTTCGCCTACAACAAACTCGGCGAGGTCAAGCATACGTCCGCGCCGACCGAGTCGGCTGACTTTCTTCGAGTGGCGATCGCGATCACACGTTCATTGTTAAATGCCGATCCGAACAACAACGAATTGCGGCGCTGGCTTTCCAATCGCGAAGCCCGCTTGGCCGAAGCGCTGGCGGCGCTCGGAAAACGGACGGAGGCCATCGATCACCTCACAGCGGCAAACAGTCTGTTGAAAGCCTCGGTCAGCCGCGATCCGTCGCAGGCCGGTTCAAAATCGGACTTGATGAGCGTCCATTGCCGCCTTTGCGACCTGCATCGCGAGGCCGGAAATCTGGATGAGTCGCTAGGCTATGAGCAACAGGCGCGAATCTTGCTGTCGCAACTCGACAGTAATACCTCGAGCGTGTTCTCGCTGCTCGATCAAGGCCTCTGTTATGAATCGTTCGCTGCACTGCATCGATCTCTTGCCCAAAGTGTCCGGTCCGATCGAACCCAGCGAGACCGGCACTCGAAAGAATCGGCCGATTGGCTGAAGAAAGCGGACGCGATCTGGCCCGAATGGCCCAAGCGTGGCCTTGAGCTCCCCGCTGAGTATCGCAAACGGCTCTCGGCTTCGCGCTAAGTCAATAATTCCCAATAGTTTTCGAGCTGCAAACTTTTTTCACCGCATTTGATCGATCCACGGAATCGGTTGCGCTATTGGGCTAGAGGTTCGAATGAGCCTCGCGATCTTCCCGAGCCAGAAAGACTTGGCTTGGAGTCGAAATTTCCCAAAGGACCGGTTATGAAAGACTTCAAATCAACACGCTACTCCTCTGCCCTGGCGGCGCTGGCGATCGCGCTGGCTGCCGGGCTAACTGTCGACGGCGCGGCTCCCCTGGCGGGACCGAGCCGTTCACAGTCACCACGTAACCTGACAGCGGCCTCCGCGCCGTTGAGCTTCGAACTCAATCGCGGCCAAGCCGCCGCCGATGTTCGCTATCTAGGCCGGATGCGGCGATTCAATCTGCTCATGAGCCCTCAACGCTTGAAATTTCAATCCGCAACCGGCGCGATCGAAATGCATTTCGCTGGCGCAAACTCGCGTCCAGGGATCGAAGGACTCGACCCCAGGGCGACACACTCCAACTACTACTCGGGTAACGATCCGCACAACTGGCAAATCGATGTCCCGAACTACAGCCGCATCCGGTATAGTTCGGTGTATCCGGGTATCGACGCGGTATTCTATGGCAACGACGACCGCCTCGAATACGACTTGGTTGCCGCGCCCGGCGCGAATCCCGGCGCCATCCAACTGATGTTCGATGCCGAAGTGAAATTATCGGTGGACCAAGCCGGTAACCTGCAAATGCGGGCGCCTGGTCTTACCCTCGAGCAACACAAACCCGTGGTTTATCAGATGAGGAAGGGCGTGCGTGTGCCAGTTGAGGCAAGTTTCCAACTCACTGGAACATCGGCCGTGACGTTCGCTCTCGGCGATTACGACCGCGCCGCAGCGCTGGTCATCGATCCGGTGATTGGCTACTCGACCTACCTGGGCGGCAACACTATTGACGAATTTGACCACGCCGCCGTCGACGACGCCGGGAATGTCTACATGGTTGGAAGTTCGGACTCGAGCAATTTTCCGACCAAGCCCGAGGCCTCGCCGCGCGGCAAGCTTGATGTGATCGTCGTCAAACTCGATCCGTCCGGAAAGAACATCCTCTACTCCACCATTTTGGGCGGCTCGGGAAGAGATCACGGTTATTCGATCGCAGTGGACAAGGACGGCAACGCCTACATTACCGGCTTTACCGAGTCAGTCAATTTTCCAATCTTGAACCAGTTCCAGCTCTATCACAATAATCGCGACGCCTTTGTGTCCAAACTCGGCCCCTCCGGCGAACTGAAGTATTCGACGTTCTTAGGCGGCGCCAAGCCTCAGCCCTGCGGTTGCGCCGGCAACGACGATGGCTATGCCATCGCAGTGAACTCGCTCGGTCAGGCGTTCGTAGCCGGATACACTTTCGCTTCGGATTTTCCCACCACAGTTGCTCCCAAGACGCTTCCCGACCGCGGCGAGGCTTTTCTCGCCGTACTGAACGCCGCTGGTAACGGCTTGGTGTACTCAATGTACATCGGCGCGCAAGAAGGCGATGACACGGCCTACGCAGTTGCCCTGGATCGAAGCGGAAATGCATATGTCGCCGGCAGCACCACATCGAAGACGTTCGCGACTACCGAGGGAGCGGTTCAACGCGTGTTCAACGGTGGCAGCCCCTACGGCGATGCATTCATCGTGCGAGTCGGTCTTCAGCCGAACGGTCAGCCCGGAATTCTGGCTTCAACGTTGTTCGGCGGAAGCCGCGATGACTTCGCGGCTGGCATCGCCATCGATCCCGCCGGAAACGTCTACATCACCGGTTCAACCGATTCTCCAAACCTATCCATAACCGGCGGCGCCATGCAGACCTCGTACGCAGGCGGAATCAACTGGGGCGACGGTTATCTCGCCAAGTTCGATGCGACGCTCACCAAGAGAATTTTCGCAACCTATTTCGGCGGCGGCGGCGATGACGTCGGCTTGGCGGTCGATGTGGACGGCGCGGGCGCTGCATACCTCACCGGATGGACCGATTCCGGCAACTACCCGGTGACAGCCGACGCTGTCCAGAAAACGCTGGCCGGCAAATCGGACGCTTACATTATCAAGATTTCTGCGGATGGCGCGAAGGCAGAATTCTCGTCTTACCTCGGCACGCCGGGCGACGATGAAGGCTTCGATGTCGCCCTCACCGCTAGCGGCCAAGTTTGGATGGTTGGAGACACGAATGGCGATGCCTGGCCGGGCGTTCTATCGACGGCCCTTCAGCCACACCGTTCCGGCGACTACGACGCATTCGCGATGCGCCTCGAGATCGGCCCGGCCGTTCCAGTGGTCACTCTTGGCTCCGTCGTCAACGCAGCCAGCTATATCGGCGGAAAAATCGCGGCCGGCGAAATCGTAACTGTGTTCGGCAATGCCATGGGACCGGCGGCAGTCACATCGTTTACTCCGATGCCCAATGGCAACATTCCGACCGA
>JBGPSX010000206.1:0-7058 GCA_041490325.1 Bryobacteraceae bacterium
CTGGGTGGCCGCGAACGACGGCAACATCAGCATCCGTTTGGATCAGAATCGCGTGCTGTGCACCTGCACTGGCGTCTGCAAAGGGATGATGAAGCTCGAGGATCTCATTGTTTGCGACCTGCAGGGCAACAAGCTGGAAGGCTCGCGCGAGCGAACGTCCGAGATCGCGATGCATTTGACGATTTATCAGATGCGGCCAGACATTTTCTCGGTGGTGCACGCGCATCCACCGGTCGCAACCGGGTACGCCGTGGCCGGGCGGCCGTTGACGCTGGCGCTTCTGCCGGAGGTCATCATCGGTCTCGGCTGCGTGCCGCTGGCCGAATATGGACTGCCAGGGACGCCCGCGCTGACCGACGGCATGCTCCCGTACATTCCCAAGTACGACGCGATCCTGATGGGCAATCATGGCTGCGTCTCCTATGGCGAGGACGTTTACAAGGCATTTTTCAGGATGGAAACGGTGGAACACTTCGCGCGCATCTCGCTGGTAGCCGAGCTGCTGGGCGGGGCGAAACTTTTGCCGAAGCAAGAGGTTGATAAACTATTTGATTCGCGTACGCGTTACGGAGTGAAGTCCCGCACCAGCATGGAGCCCGGTTGTCCGGTGGTGGCCGAGGACGTCGGGCAGAGCAGCGAGCGATTTCAGGTGACGCGCGAAGAATTGATCGCGCTGGTGGATGAAGCCTTGCGCGCGCGAGGCGTGCTGACGTAATGTAGTCCAGGAGGCCGAATGGGTGAAGCGCTTGGAATGATCGAGACCCGCGGGTTAGTGGCGATGATCGAAGCCGCCGACGCGATGGTGAAGGCCGCCAACGTGCACGTCGTTGGATGGGAGAAGATCGGTTCCGGCTACGTCACAGCGCTGGTTCGAGGCGATGTGGCTTCGGTGCGCGCAGCCACGGACGCCGGAGCGGCAGCCGCCAGGCGCGTGGGCGAACTGATCGCCGTGCACGTGATCCCGAGACCGCATCCCAGCCTGGAAGACGTCCTGCCGATCGGCAAGGCGCACGCGGCTGCGGCGAAGTAGGCGTCCATGATTCTCGCCCGCGTAGTGGGCACGGTGGTGGCTACCCGCAAGGATCCACGCCTGGAAGGCTTCAAATTACTCATCGTGAAACCGGTTACGCCCGACGGGAAGGACGAATCCGGGTATGTCATTGCGGTGGACACGGTGAGCGCGGGATCGAAGGAAACCGTCATCGTTGTTTCCGGCAGCTCGGCTCGCATGGCGGACGGCTGCAAGGACAAGCCTGTGGATGCAACCATCGTCGGCATTGTCGATACGATTAGTTTGAACAAGTAGCTATGTTTCTGGGACGAGTTGTAGGCCGCGTCGTTTCGACAGTGAAGGACGCCAGCCTGGACGGCCAGCGATTGCTGATCGTGCAACCGTTGAAGCCAGACTTGTCGGCGACAGGTAAACGCATTGTCGTACTGGATTCAGTAGGCGTGGGCGGCGCGGAATTGATTTACTGGTGCCGCGGCAAAGAGTCCAGCTTTCCGTTTCTTCCCGCGGAAGTGGTGACGGATAACACTATCGCCGGCATTGTGGATGAGCTGCATCTGGAAACGCAGGAGCAGGCATGTTGATCGCGCGCGTGATCGGCGAGATGGTCTCAACCCACAAGCATCCGAGCCACGACGGGTGCAAGGCGCTGATCGTCCAGCCGCTGGATTTGGATGGATCCACGCGCGGGGATCCGGTGATCGCGTTTGACGCCGTGGATGCAGGGGTTGGCGACCGAGTGCTACTGGTCACCGAAGGTTTTAGCGCGATGACCAGCGTGGGTCGTCCCGAGTCACCGATTGATATGGCGGTGATCGGCGTAATCGACCGGCTTGACCTCGACCTTGGAGCGGACGCGCCGGCGCTGCAGCGGAAACAGAAAAACCGCAATCGCGACAGCTAGCAGTAGCTTCAACACCTCGATCACGCCGTACAGGGCGTGCAGTTTTCCGAACTGGCTGCGCGCTCCCGATTCCGCGGCGCGAGGCACGAAGTCAATGGAACGGCCCAGCCAGAGCATTTCTGTTGTTACCTTGAAATGTTCGAAGAGCGTCAGGACTAAAAGCGCGCCTGCGAGGCTCGCGAGCAATCGATGGTCGAGTCCGAACAGAAGAAAGCCGGCCAGCACTACGCCCAGAGCGAGCTGTACAGTTTCCCAGTTGTAGAAGTAGAGACGATTCTCCTCGCCGGCCAGGTGGCGGAACAATTGCCGGGCGTTTTCGTGCCCCAAAGTGTCAATCATTTTCGAAACTTGCGGGGGCGGGGAATTGAGGACACGATCGGCAATCCCGAAATTCTGGGTAGCGACAAGCGCCATGAACAGGCTGCCCGCAATCCAGCATCCCAGCAGAAAGGCGGCGATCCTCCCGTGGTGCATCGCATTCCAGTTTAGCAAGACTGAAAAAATATCTTAAACCGCTCCTTTCAGTCAGCGGCTCGGCTAGTAGTGTTACCTATGTCCCCGGTCGTTGTGGCGGTTGCGCAATGCGATCGCGACCTTTGCTTGCAGGCCCTCGACGCCCGACAGTTCCAAGGTGTACGTTCCAAACTTTCCCTTGGCCTCCAGGTTCTGGCCAACGCGCAGCTTGTGGTTCTGCAGGCAGGTTGCGCCATCGATTCGAACGGTGAGATCGGCGCAGTCCAGGGCTGGCGATACACGGTCAATCATGACCAGACAGCCGCCGTCGCTGGTGGTGGCGGCCTGGCCGCTCTGGACCCATCGGCTGGTGAGCACAACCGGATCCGGGGAAGGTCGGGCCGGAGAGGGTTGTGCGGTTTTGAGATCGCGAACCGTCCGGCGCAGCGCGTCCAGCTCGGCGCGGCTCCGATATCCCCGGTAGGCTTCGAAAACGATCCACGCGGCGCCCAAAATGAAGAGAACCAGGAAAAACGCGACTAGAGTGATGTTGTCACGGACAAACCGCAGCATCACAATCCAGGTCGGCATGGCGAACTCAAATTCTACCAGCGCCGCCGGGCAAGACGAACGCCGGTTTTTCGCGTCCAATGGAAGGATACGTATGCGTGACTTTCGTTATGCGGTTCGGGTTCTGATAGCGCGGCCGGTTTTTACATTGGTCGCAGTGCTTTCACTGGCCTTGGGGATGGGCGCCAATTCGGCGATTTTTGGCGTCATCGATGCGCTGTGGTTCCGGCCGCTGGAGGTTCCGAGATCGGGCGCGATCGTCCGGGTGTTTTCGGTCACCGATCAGAATCGCGAGGGCTTTCTTTCTTATCCCGAGTACCTGGAACTGCGCAAGGCGGCATCCCTTCGGGATCTTGTGGCCATCGGCGGCCGTGGAGCGACAGTTGTGGACGGCGATCGCCGGCAGTTGGCCACTCTGAACCTCGTCTCGGCGAATTTCTTCACCGCACTCGGGGTGAAGCCCGCGCTGGGGCGCTTGTTTAGTCCCGCGGATGAAGCCGGCGGTTCCTCAGATATGGTGGTGGTGCTGGGCGATGCTTTTTGGCGGCGCTACTTTGGCGGCGATCCGGGGATCGTGGGAAAGCAGATCCAGATCCAGCGGGTCAACAATGTTCTGGTCACGGTGATCGGAGTTTTGCCCGCGAGCTTTCGCGAGATCGAGACGGGGAGCGACCGCGACCTCTGGTTTTCCAGGCAATCCTGGGCGCTGCTGGGCGGCATGCGGGAGCTGGAGGCGCCCGGTAATCGCTGGTTTCGCGTGATGGGCCGGCTGCAGCCAGGCGCCGACGTCCGGCGCGCGAATGACGAAATAAGCGCGATCGCCCAGCGGATGGAACAATCCTGGCCGGGCAGCAATCGTGGACGGCGTGCCAGCGTGGTTTCTGATTTTCGGTATCGGATGGAGCAAGCCGGGACCAACGGCGTGGCGCTGCTCGCGATCGTCTTGCTGGTGGTTGCGATCTCGTCGGTGAACGTCGCCAATCTGCTGCTCTCGCGCGCCGGGCTGCGTGGGCGGGAGATGGCGGTGCGCCTTGCGCTGGGAGCCGGGCGCGGCAGACTGATGCGGCAATTGATGACCGAGAACCTGTTGCTAGGCTCGCTGGGCCTGATGTTCGGTGTCCTGCTGGGCGCCTGGTTCATTTCGATTCTGCCCGCGCTTTTGACGCCGCCGCCCGGTTTCCATGGAACTACTGAGTTCCAGTTCGACGCGCGCGTCCTGATCTTCACGCTGGTGATCTCGGGCGCTACGGTTCTGCTGTTCGGTCTGGCTCCAGCGTGGCAGTCTACGAAGCCGCAGCTCCTGCCTGCTTTGAAAGGCGAAGCTGCCTTCAGTGCGGGAAGCCGGCGCTGGCCGCTTCGAAACATCCTGGTGGTCGTACAGGTGGCGGTATCGATGACACTGCTGGCGTCGGCGGGCGTGCTGGTCCGCAGTTTTGCGAATACGCACTCCAGCGATCTCGGATTCGGACGCAAGCAGCTCCTGCTGGTCTGGATCAGCGCGCGCGACGGCAAGCCGGCCATGTATCGGGATATCACCGCGCGATTCCAGGCCCTGCCCGGAGTTCGAAGCGTGGCGGCGGCGGTGCGCGCGCCGCTCAGTCTGTCGAGCAACGGCATGTTTCAGCGGGTTACGTTTCCTGGACGCACTGAGTTCGCCGAGGCCCCGCCTTTCGAGATTAAATACAACGCCGTCACCGCGAGCTTTCTGAACACGATGGGAACGCCTGTTCTACGAGGGCGCGGCTTGGAGGAACGAGACGAAACGGCCGGAGTGAATTCGGTTGTGATCAACGAGAGCATGGCGCGGCGTTTCTGGCCCGGAGGTGAGCCGCTCGGTCAGACCATCCGGCTGGGTGGAGCGGCGGGCAAGCTTGGCACCGTGGTGGGAGTGACGAAAAACGCTCCGATCAATTCGGTCGGCGAGGTTCCTGAGCCGTACCTGTACGTCTCGTATTGGGCCAACTTCGAAGAGGAAGTTACTTTCATGATCGAGACGGAGGGCGATGCAACGCGGCTTGCGCAGGCGGCCAGGCAGACGCTGAAGTCCGTGTCACGGTCGTTGGAGCCGTTGACGATTACAACGGAGAACGAGCTGATCCGATTCTCGGCCAGAAGATACGAGCTGACCGCCGGACTGGCCGGAGCGCTGGGCTTGCTTGGCCTGCTGCTGACGGCGGTGGGTCTTTACGGTGTGGTATCTTACGGAGTGGTCCAGCGGGCGCGAGAAATCGGGATTCGCATGGCGCTAGGAGCCGATCGAGGTGACACGCTGCGCCTGGTGCTCGGCGAAGTTGCGAGGCTGGGCTTGTTTGGGATTGCGCTCGGATTACCCCTAGCGTTGACTGCCACGCGTTTGTTCTCGTCGCTGCTATTTGGCGTAAATGCTTGGGACCCGGCTACGTTCGTGGGGGCAGGGCTGTTGCTCGCGGCGGTGTTGCTGGCCGCTGGTTTTGTGCCGGTGCGTCGCGCGATGGCCGTGGAACCACTATCAGCTCTGCGTGTGATCTAAGTTGCCAATCGCCTGTTTCCGTTACATTTTTGATTGACAGCGATTTTTCAACCTGATATTATCCCTCCAATTATCAGCGCTCAAGAAGGCGTCAGGGCGTTGCACGGGGTGATTTTCTTGCCGATGCGGTCCGTATAATCACCCACGAAGGAGACAGTATGCAGCTCAACCTAATTTCCGCCGTAGTGCGCGCCATTACGTTCTTCACATTCGGAATTGCAACCCTGTGGGCTCAGACCTTTCAAGGTGGATTGCGCGGAATCGTGGAGGATCCGGGTGGCAGCGCAATCGCCGGCGCCAAAGTCGTGCTGCTCAATCAGGCCACGAATGTGTCCCGCGTTACGGACAGCAACGCGCAGGGCGAGTATGTATTCAGCTCGGTTGACCCGGCCACGTACGTGATCGTCGTGGAATCGTCCGGATTCAAAAAGCTACAGCACAAAGACGTGGTGGTGGGAACCCAACAATTCGTCACGGTGGACTTGAAGCTCGAGCTTGGATCCATCAACGAGAGTGTGCAAGTGACAGCGGAGGTCGCGTTGATCGAGACATCCAATGCCTCCAACGGCCAGGTGATGGATTCGCAAAAGATTACCGACCTTCCCAACCTGGGCCGCAACGTATTTCTGCTCGCGAAGCTGTCGAACAACGTCGTCCCGGCCGGAGACCCGCGCTGGAATCGCTTCCAGGATCAGAGTGGATCGTCACAGATCTCAATCGCCGGCGGGCCGATCCGCGGCAACAACTATCTGATCGACGGCATTCCGGTGACGGATTCGACCAATCGAGCAGTGATTATCCCTAGTCTCGAATCCACGGCCGAGATGAAGCTGCAGACCGGCACCTACGACGCAACCATGGGCCGGACCGGCGGCGGTGTTTTTAACACGCTGCTCAAGTCGGGAACCAACGACTGGCATGGAGACGTGTTCGGCTACCTGCGGCAAACCGACTGGACCGCGAACAACTTCTTCTACAACGCGAACGGGACACCGCGGCCGTCCATCGATTTCAAGACGTGGGGCGGAGGATTCGGCGGTCCGGTGGTAATTCCGAAAGTTTATAACGGCCGAAACCGTACCTTCTTCTATGTAGCGACTGAAGCGTACCGTCAGCATTCGCCCTATGCGGATCAGTATGCGCTGCCGACAGCGCAGGAGCGCGCCGGAGACTATTCACAAAGCTCAGTGAAAGTGTACGATCCCCTGACGTCACGAGCGTGCACGCCTACCGACAATTGCCCTTCAGGCGTGACCGTGGTTCGCGAGCCATTCGGCGACAACCGGATTCCGAAGGCGAAGATCAATGGCGTCGGAGCTGCGATTCTGTCCTATCTTCCCCTTCCGGCGCGCGTGACCCCGACCGATAGTTTCAACTACACGGGAACCACGACGCTGTTCGATCGCGCCGATCAGTACACTTACAAGCTGGAGCACAATTTCGCGCAATGGTTCCGCGCTACCGGATCGTTTATGTACTACAAGAGCCGCGAACCAGGCGGCAATACGCTGGGAACATTGCCGGGCGGGAGCAGCCAGGCTCCATACCTTTTGTATCGCCGCGTGGATGCGACGGCTGTAAACGCAATTTTTACGTTGAACCCGACTACAGTC
>JBGPSX010000207.1:0-6998 GCA_041490325.1 Bryobacteraceae bacterium
CCGCCGAGGGGCTGATCCCGGCGCCCGAAAACACGATCGCATTCGGAGTCCCGAAGTTCGCCCGGTTCAGCGCGTTGAAAATCTCCGCCCGAAACTGCAGATTCGCCTTCTCATGAACCACCGTGGTCTTGAACAACGATAGATCCACGCTCGCCAAGCCCGGCCCCCTATACACCCCGCGACCCAAGCTGCCAAAAGTGCCAACCGCCGGCAGGACGAACGCATTCGGGTTATACCATTGCGTCGGTTTGCCGGCGATCACCGGCCCGCTGAACGCCGGATTCAACGAAGGCCGATCGGGATTCCTGGTATCGCCATCGCCCGACCGGCTCGAACCGATCTGCGGCGTGAACGGAAACCCGCTCAGCAACGTCGTGATGCCGTTGATCTGCCACCCGCCGGCCAGCCTGCTTCCCACGCCACCGGCATTGTTCAACCAGCGCTTGCCTTGGCCGAACGGCAGCTCATAGCTCGCCGAGATACTGGACTGGTGCGTGACGTTCAGCGCCGACGGCCCCCAGTCGCGCCGCAGGTCATTCCGATTCATGACCATCTGCGATTGATTATTCGCCTGCGCTCCCGTCAATCCCGAATTGATGTCGAGATTCTTCGACCACGTGTAGTTGGCGCGGAACTGCAATCCGTGACTCAACCGCCGGCTCACATCGATCTGCAGCGCGTTGTAGCTGGTGTTGCCCTCTGTATACCAGAAGAAGCCGGCGCCCAACGAAGGATTGGGACGCGTGGCCGATACCGGTATGTATTCAGCGCCCTGCGCCACGCTGCCTCTCGCCGCTCCGATTCCGCCCGAAACGCAACCGGCCGCGTTGGAACAAATCTGCGCTGGAACACTGTTCGGGTCCAGGCTGACAAATCCGTGGTATCCGAATGAGCCAACGTAGGCCAGCCGCAGCGAAGTATTGCGATCCAGTTGCTGTTCCAAAGCGAAGTTCCACTCCTGGACAGTCGGAGTCTTCGCGTCCGCCTGCAATCCCTGCGGAGCGAAGATCGTCGCGGGCCCGGGCGGCACGCCGGGCGTGATCGGTAGCAGAGCGGGCAACGATCCGGTCAATGAAACCGATCCGTTATACGGCGGAATCGAATTCAGCAGAAAGCTGAGATCGTCGATCAATGAATAATAAATCCCGAATCCCGCGCGGATCGCCGTCTTTCCGTTTCCAAATGGATCCCAGGCCAGCGCGACTCGCGGTCCAAACAGGCGCTTGGCGTTGTTCTTCGTGTAAATCGAATTGCCGACGCGCGGATTCGTAACCAGCAGTCCTTGTGCGTCGGTGACATAGTTGGCCGCCCGCCCCGACACCTCATTCCATCCAGTCGTGAACTCGTGCCTCAACCCGAGCTGTACCGTCAGATTCGGCCGCAATTTGATCGCGTCTTCGATGTACCACGCGCCGAACAAACTTCTCCAGCCCAGCTCAGTCGGATTCGGTACCGCCTGGAAAGAGGTGAGCGTCCCCTGCAGAAACGTCTGCAAACTCGCGAAGCTCGCTTGTCCCAACCGTCGAGAGGCCGTATTCTCGTTGTCCTGAATCCGCTGGAACCACACCCCGGCGCTGATCTGATGCCGTCCTCGCGTGATCTGCACGCCATCCGTGTAGGTGAAAAGATTTCTCCGATTCCAGACGTTGGCCGCGTTGTTGGGACCCGCCGCCGTGATCGCTGCGATTCCGGTGGTCGTAACGCCGCCGCCGATCACGATCCCTCCCGGCCCGCCCCCGGTCACGAACGACGAACTGTCGGGAAACGAAGCCAGCGGAAACGAATTGTAGTTGAATGCCGCGCGCGAGAAACCGGCGGTAAACGTGTTCAGCATTCTAGGCGAGATGAC
This sequence comes from Bryobacteraceae bacterium, assembly GCA_041490325.1. Classification (GTDB taxonomy): domain Bacteria; phylum Acidobacteriota; class Terriglobia; order Bryobacterales; family Bryobacteraceae; genus Palsa-89. The sequence continues at coordinate 1,850 of JBGPSX010000207.1, forward strand.
ATGCGTCTCCCGCACGCTTGCAACCTGGCTGCGCAGTGTTTCAAACGACCCGAACAGCGGATCCGCAAGCGGGATCAGGCTGTTGCCGTCGTCGATCGTATACGATCCCGATAGTGAATCTCGATTCCCCAGGATGTAGTCCGTGCGCGCGGTCCCAAAATCCTCGCGAATCGACTGCCTGGGATTGTTGTACGACAACGTCGTTCCGCTGGGCACGCCGTTCGACAGTAACGCTGGACCATTGGGTTCAGGCCAAAACGACATGTACTGCAACATCGAACGATTCAGATTCGCCACCTGCGTGTACACACCCGCGGCGTTCGGCAAATTACCTTGGCGCGCCTGCTGATCCGGCACCACACTGACATTGCTCACCGCCAGCGCCTGCCGGAATCCCTCATAGTTGCCGAACAGGAAGAGCCGATCCTTCTTGAGCGGTCCGCCCAACGCTCCTCCAAACTGGTTTCGCCGGAACGGAGGAACAAAACCCTGATCGAAGAAATTACGCGCATCCAGCGCGCTGTTTCTCAGAAACTCGAACAGCGACCCATGTAGCGCGTTCGTCCCGGACTGGCTGACCACGCTCACCTGTGCTCCCGCGCGCTTCCCGTACTCGGCGCTGTACGTATCCGTCAGGACATTAAACTCCCGGACCGCGTCGATCCCGAGCAACTGGCCGCTCGGTCCGCCGGGCGTGATGGCTAGCTGGCTCGATCCGGTGTACTCGATCCCGTTTAGCAGAAAAATGTTCTCCGATGTCCGCCGCCCCGCCACCGAAAAAGTGTTCCCGTTGCTGGTGCTGGTTTGCGGACTCTTCATCGCGCTATAGCTGACTGCGCCCGGATTGAGGGTGATCAAATTGTCGAAGCTGCGGCCGTTCAGCGGAAGATCCTTCACGGCGCGCTCTCCCACGATTCCTGACACCGGCGCCGTCGTTGTGTTGACCACCGGAGTCTCCGCCACGACGCTGACCAGTTGGACGAATTCGCCCACTTCCAGACGCAGGTTCACCACCGCTTCCTGACCAACCTGCAAGTTGATCCCGCTCCGGATGGCAGCTTTGAAGCCGGTCTTTTCCGCCTTCACTTCATGCTGGCCCAGAGCCAGCGAGAGGGCTCGGAAGTTTCCCTCAGAGTCCGTCTCCACCACTCGCGTGGCTCCAGTTTCGAGACTCTTCACCGTGACTTTTGCGCCAGCGATGCCGGCGCCCGATGCATCCACCACGATTCCTGAAATCGCCGCCGATACCTGCGCCTGCGCCATTGAAGCAGCAGCGATCAGCGCCAGCAATGTGGCGCACGCACTCTTGCGTGCCGCGTTCGCACTCATGCGAACGCCTAGTCTATAATTTGTGTGCATTACTCCCAACAACCGCCGCCGAATGCTCGGGCGTGAACAAACGAATGTTACTTCCACCGAGTTCCCAACCCACTTCCACAAGTCGCTCGGGCGAGGCGCTGAACACGATCTGAAACACATTTCTGTCGTTCGCTGCCGCAAGTGGCTTTCCCTGTTTCGCCGAGACAATTGCCAGATACTTAAGGATAGTATAGACGTCGGCTTCTTCCGGCAGTTGCCAGTCCACCTCTTGAGTGCAGAAGCGCACGCGAGAGCCTCGCTGCGACATGTTCCACGCCAGAAAGGCGCAGCAATCCACCATGGAATCGAACCACTCAGCCTGGTCCGGCGGAGCGTCCAGGTCGAGAAAAAACGCCACCGTCTGTTCCTGCTCGCGCGCGAATTCGCGGACTTGCAGATCGCCGGTATGAGCGGTAGCTTTCCAATCGACGTGCCGCGCGCTTTCCAGTACTTCGTACGGACGGATGCGATAAAAATCGTGACCTTGGCCGCGGTAAAACGACGCGATCTCGCCTTGCAGCGTGATCAGCAGGTCGTCAAAACCGGCCTGCGGATCGATGGATGGATAAACCAGCACTTCGCGCAGCAGTGGAACGCTGATCCGCCGTTCCGCGAAGCCGAAGGGAAATCTGGTCGAGAAGCGAAAACTGTTCTGCCGATACGACCCTCGCCGCGCGAAGAACAGTTGCACCGGCTCTTCCACGCGAGCCCCACCCGGAACCACCGGGAAATAGAGCGGCGTCGTCAGCCCGCTCTCTCGCGATGCCGTCACGTGAATCGAAAACGACGGCATCCAGCCTTTGGTGTTGCGGATGACCACGCGCCCCAGCAGTTTTCGCCCGGCGCAAATGTGCTCCGGTAAAAGAAAATCCAATTCCAATCCGGCCAGGGAAAGGCGGCTGATGAACCCCGACACCATGAACGTCGCCAGCATCACCGCCAGGATCAGGAACAGAAGGTTGTTGGCCGAGGCGAACGCAGCCAACGCTACCACTAGACAAGCCGACGTAAACAGCAGGCCCAGGCGCGTTACATGCTTGCGCGTGCCTAATTCAATCGCCGGATGAAAGCGGAACCAGGGCTTGGACACCAACTCCACGATAGCCAAACGATGTGGCGCACGCACTCCTGCGTGCCGCGTTCACACTCGTGTGAACGCTGTTGACGACCGTATTCAGTCCAAATGCAACTGCAGGATCTGTCCTCGCAATTCAAGAATGAACAGATCGTGCGTCGCTGCGTCATAGGCCATGCTGACGGGCGTAATCAAGCCCGTGGCGGCCACTTCCGCTATCGGAGTGTCAAATCGAAGCAAGCGGCCCGGCGGCGCCGGAGTGGCGCTCTGGTTCTGACTGAATTCGAGAACGAAAAACTGCGTGTTGCCATCCGGGCGCACGCGCAACAAAATATCGGTCGCCGAATTGAGGTTAAAAATGAAGGGCTCGCTGGTACCGGCATCCGGCTTTACCTGCAAGACGCGAGCGTTTCCTGGAACGAAAGGAAAGCCAGTCAGGAAACTCACCAGCACCTGGTCGCCGTAAATCCTGACACTGGTAGGTACTGCGTCGAGCACGGGCGGCCCCACCGGAGTCGGGTTGCTCACCGGCGGGAATCGCACCAGCCGGCGCCAACGTCCCGTAGATGTGTCCACGCGCAGCAGCGCATTTGCGGATGCGTCTGCCACATACAGATTCTTACCATCGTCGGACAATGCCAATCCCCAAGGATTCGAGAAACGGTATTTTACGCCCGGGGCAGGTTCGGAGATAGGAAATCGGGCGAGCACGGAGATTCGTGCCTTGCCGCTGCTGCCGTCATCCAGTTCCACCTCGCCGCCATCCGTTAGGACCTGCTGGTGTTGGGCCGTCATCGTGAACGTGCCGGCGATCTGGTCCACGTCCACGCCGAGCCGGATCTCGAGAATCGACGCAAAAATCGGGGACGCAGCGCCATCCGGATTGTGGATCGAAACGGGAGGCGTGCCCCGGCGTTCGGCATCGCCGGCGCCTATCGCCAGATATAGCGTTCGCTCCCGCAACGCAATGGCGCTCGGGCCGCTGCCACCGGTCAAGGTAGAGTCGATTCCGGAAGGCAAACCTTGCATGAAGGTGCGGCGTACGCCGGCACGCGTCACAAAGGAAATCCGCCCGCCGTTAGCCGTCATGCTGGGTTCCGATACCAGGAAGTTGCCAGCCGGAGTAAGCATCAATTTGTGTGGTGTCTGCAAGCCGGTGGCGAGTACTTTCGGTTGGCACCACACGGGAGTCGCCAACAACAGAAGTGCGATCAATGTTTTTTCGTGCATGACGTGCAGTTTAGGCGGATCGCCGCCAAACAATCCATAGATTGGAGATTCAATTCGCCTCACCGGATAACGTGTTGAAGCCACGGTAGTTACAGAGATGGCTTATCGCGTTTGATAGGATCTCTGAACGGGGCGCTACAGTCAAAAATGCGGACAATCGATCAAATATTCAAGCCAGGCTTTCCGCATGTAAGAATAGAGGAGAATTTCAGCATGAAGGCGATGGAGAAAGCGACACAGGCGAACAAAGAAGTCGACGAACTGAAGACGCGCCTGAAGGCGACCTGGATGACGGGAGACTACGACCTCTTCTCCCGCTTTCTGGAGAAGGACGCGGAGCAGTTTTTCCGCCGGCTCGGAGTCGCACCGGGAGCCCGGCTGCTCGACGTCGGTTGCGGCGCCGGGCAAATCGCCCTGATTGCGGCCAGGGCAGGCGCAAAGGTTACTGGTTGCGATATCGCCACCAACTGGATCGAGAAAGCCCGGGCTCGCGCAGCCGCTGAGAAGCTTGAGGTCACCTTTGAAGAGGGCGATGCCGAATCGCTGCCATACGGTGATGCTCAGTTTGACGCAGTTGTCAGCTTAGTCGGAGCGATGTTTGCGCCCCGGCCGGATCTGGTCGCGGCCGAACTCACGCGCGTGTGCCGCCCAGGCGGAATGATTGCCATGGCGAATTGGACACCCGGCGGGTTCATCGGGCAAATGTTCAAGACGATTGCCATGCATATCGCTCCCTCCGGTATGCCTTCGCCCGTATTGTGGGGAGATGAAGCCACCGTTCGCGATCGGCTCCGTAAAGGGATTGCCGATCTGAAGTTGACACTTCGCGTCTATCACTTCGACTATCCGTTCTCACCGGATAAGGTAGTGGAATTCTTCCGTACCAACTACGGCCCCATGACACGCGCGTTCGCTTCTCTCGACTCGAACGGACAGGCGCAACTGCGGAGTGAACTGGTTAACCTGTGGTCCGCGCAAAACACCGCCGTCGGCGATAATACCCATGTAGACGCCGAATACCTTGAGGTTATTGCGACTCGCGCCTGAACCCCAAGCTAACGATGGCCAAGGCCGGCTTCAAGTCCGTGGACGAGTACATCGCCTCGCAGCCCGAGGCCGTGCAGGATGTACTCAAGCGCGTCCGGAGCGCCATCCGCAAGGCCGTTCCCGGCGCCGAGGAAGTGATCTCGTACAAGATCCCCACGTACAAACTGCACGGCGGCCCGGTGCTCTATTTCGCTGGGTGGAGGCAGCATTACTCGCTGTACCCGGCCACCGCTCGCATCATCGCGGCCTTCAAGGACGATCTTGGGCCGTACGTGGTCAAAAAGGCCACCATCCGCTTGCCGCTCTCCGAGCCTGTTCCCGTGAAGTTGATCGAACGCATCGCGAAGTTCCGCGCGAAGGAAGTCGCCGAGCGCGAGAAGACGAAGGCGGCCGCACTGAAGATGCGCTAGGCCTCGCAGTGGCGCCAGCCCCGGCTCG
>JBGPSX010000208.1:0-6955 GCA_041490325.1 Bryobacteraceae bacterium
AGACAGACCAACCGCCCAGCGCGATTCGGCATCCAGGGCGCCGATGATCCGCAGCATCAGATTGATCAGAAACGCGGAAGCGCACGCGACGGTGAAGGCACGAAAGACCGGACCGGCGCCGGCCTGCCTGCGCGGCTTTTTCTCTCGCCAATAGAACAACGTCAAAACCGAAAACGTCAAAGCGCCAAACGTGAACGTGATCAACGACGCGAGGAGGAGAAGTCTGTAGCCCAGCATGGATTATCGGATGGCCGGCACTACGGCGCATTCTCCACCGGCTTCCCGGTCACGGATTTCAAGGTCTGTAGCACGGCCCGGTAATTGTCCTTGTGGACTTCGAGCAAAACGCTGGCTGGTTTTCCATCGTCGCCGCGGAATTCGATACCGACAAAATGATCCTTGCTTTTATGGAACAGCCCGAAGAGAGCGACGGGATTGACCATGATGCTGAGCGCCACCATCTCCGCCACGCGGCGATGCGCTTCCTGGCCATAGCTCAGAGCGGTCACGTGCGCGGGAGGAATCCGAACAGTTTGGCGGTGCCCGAACACCAGCACGATGGCGTCGGAGGTGATGGTGAGCGTGGTGTTCCAGTCGTAGGGATTGAGCTTGGCTTGGATGGTGCCGCCGTTGTACCGGATTTTATTCCAGGAATTCCCCTGGGCCCAGAGCCAGTGCGGCCAGAGCATTGCAACCACGGCAATCCAGGTTAGATTCCGACGCATTTCAAATTTCCAACGCCGGCATCTCGGAGGTGGCCGGCGAAATTCAGTATAGAAGACGGTTCTCGAGCAAACAATCGCTTATCGATGAATGGTGGATGCCCTGGATGGACGGTGTCTCTCGCCTGTGAGCGGCATCTCAGAATACATTGGTCCGCCGTCCATAACCGAATTTCAACCGTTCACCAGGATTTTCTCGGCGCAGTGTGCGTTTATTCGTAAGCTTTCAATGGCAGTTTGAGAGTGGGAGAGAATAAGGAGCAGCGTGATCAAGACTCTTCTGGCGCCGGCGGCGGGCTATAGCGCGTTAGCTGGACAGAACAGCGATGTTGGATTCCTGGCGGGCGTCTCTGGTCCGATCACCACCGCAATAGCCGGCACAAACCTCACTGAGCGATCCGTCGGTCCCAGCTACCAAGTCAATTTTGCCGTGCTGCAAAGACGCAATCTCGATTTCCATATCGAGCTTCCCTTGATGTACGCCGAAAACGAACGCGGCTTTCGGATCGGCACGGTATCGGCGGCTCTGAGATCCATGATTTCCTTCACGCCGGGGTTGCGGCTAAGGATTCCGCTCGCCTCCCGGTTGTCCACCTATGGCGCGGCCGGCGGTGGAGTGGCTTTCTTTTCGCGAGAAGAAGTTCGACTCGATAACGGAATTATCGTGTTTTCTCGTTCAACTACCGGCCTTTTCGATTTCGCGGGCGGGCTGGATCTTCGCGTTACGCGGCTCCTGAGCTTGCGCGGCGAAGCGCGCGATTTTGTGACTGCCTCCAGGGTGGCAGGCGCTTCGGGTCGAAATCACGCGGTCTATCAATTCGCAATTGGGCTGCACTTCTGAGGTGCCATGAAGCGTCTTCTAACTGGAATTCTCTTGACAGCAAGCTTCGGCGGATCTGTGGTGGTCGCGCAGAATAGCGACTTTGGAATTCTGTACGCGTTCAGTCCGCATAAGTCGACCATACTGACCGGATCCGAAATCTCGTATGCGCATGAGCTGGTGGAGTGGCCTGCGGGACGGCTGTATCTTGAAGTTCCAGTGGTGTTCACCGCAAACCCCTTGGCCGCGAGCACGATCTTCTTTACGCCCGGCGTGCGCTTCAATTTCACCAACCAGTCGCGAGTGGCGCCCTATTTAAGCGCAGGTGGAGGCTTCGCGTTTTTCGGTCAGGCTTTCCCGAGCGAACGTACCGCTAGCGGCGCGGCTCAGTTTGGCGCCGGACTCGATTTTCGACTCACGAGACCTTTGAGTCTTCGGGTTCAAGTGCGCGACTTGGTCACCCGGAAGTCTCTGGGCGACGTGGCTGGACGGAATCACCCCGTGATCGAATTCGGAATTGCGTTTCACTTCTAGGACTGCTGTAGGTGCGGAATGCGAGTAGTCGCGTTTGGCCCAAAGCGCGGACTGAACACGATGCTGAAAAACCCGAGCGCGCAGTAGCCTGGGACGAGTCGAATTCGTATTAGCAGTATGCGCGGCAATGACAAGACACAAGAGATTCTGTTCAGCGTGGTGGATGTGGAAGAACGGATTCCACAGGATCACCTGGTACGAGCGATTCGCTAGATCGAAGAAGACGTACTGATCCAGACCGTCACCCATTTTGATGGGATCTACTCGCCCACAGGACATCCCTGGATTGCGCCCGAGCGGTTGTTGCGGGCACTGCTGCCGCAGATGCTGTTCAGCGTGCGGAGCGAACGGCAACTGGTGCAACGGCTGGATTGCGATCTGATGTTCCGGTGGTTGGTGGGGCTGACGGTGTAAGAGCCGGTGTGGGATGCCTCAACCTACAGCAAGAATCGGGAGCGGATGTTGGAGGGGGAAACGGCACGCGAGTTCTTCGAGGCAGTACTGGAGCAGGCGCGGAGCCGGCAGTTGCTGAGTGAAGAGTACATTTCCGTGGACACGCTGATCGAAGCGGGCCAGCGAGACCGACCCGGACGCGCAACTGTACCGCAAGAGTCACAACGGCGCGATGAAACTGCACTACATGGCACATGCGCTGGCGGAAAATCGGCATGGGTTGGTGGTGGAGACCGCGATGAGTGCGTGTTCGCCGGCGCACGAGCGCCAACCAGCCGTGGAGATGGTAAAAGCGTATCGTGAGCGACAACCCCAACGGGGGCCACGCATTCGGGTCGTGGGAGGCGACAAGGCTTACAACGAACAGAGCTTTGTCGAAGCCATGCAGGCTCTCCAAATCGCGCCCCATGTGCCCGCCTACACCGGGACCAAGCGCAAGAACTGGGTAAATCCAGAGGTGCAAAACAGCGCAGCGTACACGCTAAGTCAGCGCAAAAGGAAGTACATCGAGCGCTGGTTCGGTTGGTTAAAGACGGTGGCGGGACTGCGGAAGACACGGCATCGAGGTCGGCCGCGAGTCCACTGGATGTATACCTTCGCCGCGGCCGCCTACAATCTTGTGAAAATCATCCGGCTAGAACGATTCGCGGCCACTTCCTGAACCTCGCACTGCAGACGCGGGCTTCCGTCCCGACCCACTGGCCTCGAACAAGCCTCTGAAACACCCACCTACGACCTGCCCGCCCGTCTTTACGTTCCGTTTTTCAGCATCGTGTGAAGCCCGCTGCAGGATGAATCCTGCCTACTGGATCCAGACGGTGGCGCCGTTGCTTGGGACGTGTTCGGCGATCACGAAGAGGGCAACTTGGCCGGAGACGCCACTTGGTACGCGCGCGTTGATCTGCCATAGGCCGGGGAATTGGCTGATTGGTCCGCTGAACAGTACGTCGGCCGATTGCTCGCCTAGGAACACTTGGACCGGAGCTTTGCCGGATGAATCGAGCGGCCCATAACCAGTAGCGAAGATCTGCAGCACTGAGCTCCTAGCCGCACGATGGCTTGCGCTGTTGACCGAGGAGTCTTCATTGAGTACCGCGCCCGGTTGCGACGGGTCGGAGGCAGCCAGTATGAAGATGCCCGGACCTGCGCTGGTGATCGTGGCTTTTCCGCTGGCAATTTCATTGCTACCCGATCGTACGGAGATCGTCGCCGCGCCAGGGGTGACCGATGCCGGCACCACGAAGTTCACCTGGGACTGGGCCGCGCCCACCACGCGGCCCGGTTGGCCATTCACCAGGACTCCATCCACTGCGGCGGAGAAACTGCCGAAGGTGGACGCGAACGAGCCTGGGGCCAAACCTTGCTCGATACGAAAACTCGCTCCATTCACTGTGATCGCGGCGCCAGAAGGCGCGGACGCCGCACCTTCGAACCGCGCCACGATGGCGGCCAGCACGGGATCGTGACGCGCGAAGAAATCGGCGGCACCAGTATGCACTGCGATTTCTGGGCCGAACGAGGGACCATCGGCGCTGAAGTCGGTGGTGATGAATTCCGGCGCCTGGAAGAACGTGGTGGAGTATTGTCCGACCAGCTTGGAATTCGGCAGCGTGAATCCAATCACTTCTCCGTAGCCGCTGGGCGCACCGCCGGTTGGCTCGCCGATCACTCGAATCACCTTGTTGGAATCAAAGCCGGGATAGCCGGGCGCGTACTCGGAGGATGGCGTCTTCAGTAGCATTGCATCGTCAAGACCCGACGAAAAAGTGCCCTTGTCGATGACGTCATACACGCGGAATCCCGGAGTGTTCACAAAAACGGGAATGCGTGCGATGAAGCCGTCCGTGAGAGCTTGGATCAGGCCCGAATCCCCGCCGGTGTTGCCGCGAAAGTCGAAAACGACTGTATCGACGGGATTGGCGTCGAAGGTCCTGAACAGGTCGGCGGCGAATGCGGAGAAGGGCCGCCCCGGCGTGTCGACACAACGGTTGTACTTGAAATACATCGTTCGCGAGGCCGCCAGATACGCGAACCAGTAGTTCTCGTTGGCGCGCTGCAGATAGAGCGGGAGCGGCCCTTGATCGGGAGCCAGGGCCGATACGAGTGGCGTTGAACTGGGACTCACGTCCAGCGAGAACTCCTCACCACCCAATGTGCGAAATCGAAAGCGCGACGCAGTGCCGGCGGGAACGATGTGTAGTCCTTCCAGAACTTGCCGGCCACGCAGGTAGTCCTGGGCCATGTAGCGCAACCATTGAGAGTTAGAATGCGGGATCACGGCGCCGAGCTTCTGCACGACGTCATCGATGGACAGATCGCCAACGCCAATCAGCCGAGTGCCCAGAGCGCGCGAATAGTCAGGCGCCGCTCCGGTTACGAAGACGCCTTCGTCGAGCCATCGGAATTCGAGCGGGAGTTGTCGAAATCCAGCGACGCTTGCCGCGGCGTTGAGATAGATCAAAGTGTGGGCGTCTCCCGCCATCGCGATGAGACGGGCCAGACCGACGTAGAACTCCGCGTCGGTCAAGGCCGGTATCTGGGCTCGAAGGTCGGAAACGGCGTTGTTATAGTCGTTGGGATTCAGTTGGAAGAAGAAATTGGCGTGCCGTCTGGGAATCTCGGTTGCCACGCTGTTGAGGTCGGCTTGGCGAGCCTGGTCCCGAGTCAGTTGGGCGTGAAGCTCGCCGGTCAGCAGGAGCAGCGCGATAGTTGCGGCGCGGAATGATTTTGAAGTCTGGCAGGTAGGCATGGAATCCTCTGCAGTGATCCTACGGCGATACGGCGATCTTTAGAACCAATTTCAGAAGAGTGGTTGTGAAAGAGCGATATCTGGCGGCCGGTGCCTATGAGTGGCGCAGTGGTATCCTGACTCCGCCCAGACCTTTCTGCTCAAGCCTTCCAGGGATCGACGAGCCGAACGCTACAGTGCTCGAAGTCCGCGGTATTCCGCGTCGCCCGTGCCGCACCGCGAGAGCGGGTGATCGCACCGATCATGGCGTCGAACTGCGAGAAAGGACGTCCTATCGCTTCGCGAGCCGTGACGATTTTCGAGTATACTCGGGCGGCCTCTTCATCGAAAGGAAGGACACGGCCCTCGAATTCTTCCGCAAACATTGTCTCGATCGCCGCTGACAAACGTCCGCGGCGCTTACCGTCCGGCAGCAACTCCATCCCGCAGAGGATTTCTGCCTGAGTGACCGCTGTAGTGAACACGTAACACTTCCGACAATGCCGTTCGTGTCAAGAACGATCATCGGGCCAGTTTGGGTGGACGCCGGATGCGCTCACGCGCGGGCAACTGCAACTCGACCCCGTCGAAAGGCGCACTTCGCCGGCGGATGGATTCGGCGAGATTCTTGCCGTCTGCTTTCTCACAGGTGAGCCCAGCCTTCAGAATCTCGCGAGCCTCCTGCTCCATCGACCGGCCGTGACAAGCCGCCTGGATACTAAGCTTGCTTTTCAAACCGTCCTCCAGTCCTCGTATTGAATGCCGGTCATATATCAATGATCGCATTGCCATCATTGCCGCCTTTTCGCCTTTCTGGCGGGATCGCCGACCCGTGCAGATCAGTGGCGCAGTGGTATCCTGGCTCCGCATGCTGAAAAATCAGGTTGTGCTTGTCATTGGGGCTTCTAGCGGAATTGGGCGCGAAACGGCCGTGTTATTTGCGCGCGAGGGGGCGCGAGTTATGGCGGTGGCGCGGCGCGGGGACCGCTTGCGCTCTTTGCAATCCGAATTGGCTAAAGATGGAATTACGCTGAACACTCTGACCGCCGACGCATCCAGTCGCGCCGACATGGATCGCGTGGCGCAGTCCACGCGAGAGCAACTCGGCGACATCGATATCATGGTCTACGTCACGGGCACCAATATTCCCGATCGCAGCATGAAGCGCCTGACGCCGGAAATCTGGGACATGATGATGAGCGTTAACCTGAACGGCGCGTATTACATTACGCACGCCGTGCTGCCTAAGATGCGCGAGCGTGGCGCGGGGCACCTCATCTATGTTGGGTCCATCTCCGGGCAGGTTCCGGATGTCTCGGGGGCGGCTTATCAAGCCTCGAAACGCGGCATGCTGGGTCTTGCGCACGCGATTCGGGTGGAGGAAAAAGAGAACGGGATACGGACCTGCGCGATTCTTCCCGGTTTAGTGGACACGGAGATCCTGGAAAAGCGTCCTGTGAAGCCGCCTCCCGAGACATTGGCGAAGGCGCTGCAGGCTGTCGACGTCGCTGAAGCGGTGTTGATGGTGGCCAGGATGCCGCAGCGCGCGGTTATTCCGGAGATCCAGATTCTGCCGACGTACCTTTGAAACGCGCGGGCGGGCGTCAGTGCAATCCAACGTGGCCGCGCACCGATTCCAGCAGCTTGCCCGGATCGAAGCCCACGCCATCCTTGAACACTAGCGTTACTTTCTCGATG
>JBGPSX010000209.1:0-6945 GCA_041490325.1 Bryobacteraceae bacterium
GGGATATTGTAGGCATGGCACGATTAGGATTGTGGAAAAAACCTGGTGCAGGGAATTAGCTGTTGCGACCCAAGCCGCCAAGCAGGCGGCCGAACTGGCCGTTCGACTTCAGCCCAACATCGTCGCTGAGACAAAAGCCGACCGCTCCCCGGTGACCGAGGCCGATCGCGAATGCGAGCGCTTGATCGCCGGCATCTTGAGCAGCGCATTTCCGGAAGATGGCATGCTCGCCGAGGAGGGCACGCAGATTGAATCGCGCTCCGGCCGCCGCTGGATCATCGATCCCATCGATGGCACGCGCGATTACGTGCGCGGCAACCCGCTGTGGTGCAACCTCATCGCTCTCGAAGCGGATGGAGAAGTGGTCGCCGGCGTAGTCAATTTGTCGATGCTGGGGAAGCTTTATGCCGCTAGCCGGGGCGACGGCGCCTACTGCAACGACGTCCTGATCCGAGCTTCGACCAAGAAATCGATCGAGGAGTCATCGCTGTGTTTCAACGCCTTCAACAAAGTCGATCGCATCCCGGACAAAAGTGGGCTGCTGGATTGGATGGCGCGATTCTGGTCGGTGCGAGGTTTGGGTGGAGCGTCCGATGCAATGATGGTCGCCGCCGGTCAGGCCGAGATCTGGATCGAGCCAGGCGCCGCTCCGTGGGATTTTGCCTCGCTCAAAATCATCCTGGAAGAAGCTGGCGGGCGTTTCTTGAATTTCGACGGAGGCAGCAGCATCTACGCCGGAAGCTGCGTTGCGTGCGCACCGGGCCTGGAGGAGGAAGTGAGGCGCTTCTTCCGCATCCCCAAAGACTTGTTCATTAAGACCTGAATCATTTTTAACCGTGAGCCAACGCAACTTGTCCTCCCTATTCTGATTTAGAAGGTTAGAAAGGACGGAGGAATCGATGAAAAAACTATTCTTAACCGTTACCGCGGCCGGCTTGCTGCTGGGGACCAGTGGCATCGCAACGGCTGAAAACCCTATCCATCAGCGCAAAGAGAACCAGCAGAAGCGCATCGCCAACGGTGTCGCGAATGGATCGCTGACGCCGCGCGAAACCGCTGGTGTGGAGCGCAAGGAAGCCCGGCTCAATCGGGAGATTCGCCACGATCGCAAAGTGAACGGCGGCAACCTCACCAACAAGGAAAAGGCGCAAGTGAATCGGCAACAGAACCGGCTGAGCCGTGACATCTATCGGCAAAAACACGACGGTCAGGGGAAGTGATCGTAGAACTGTTTACTTGAGGAACATGGCGAGACGCGCCATGGCCTCTTCGACGATGGGGCGCTCGGCCGCGTAGCAAATTCGCACCGAGCCCTCGCCGCCGGCGCCGAACGCGACTCCCGGCGCCAACCCGACCTTGGTGTCCATCAACAGCCGTTTGCAGAAATCGAAGGAGTCGCCCGCGCCCGCGATTCTCGGGAACAAATAGAACGCGCCATCCGGTTTGGGGACCGTGACGCCAGGCATTTTGGAAAGCGCCGCCAGGCAAAAATCGCGATTCTCTCTGAGGCGGATCAGCATCTCGCACAGCGCGTTCTCACCACACAACAAAGCCGTTTCAGCGGCGCGTTGCGCGAACGTGGCCGCGTGCGAAATGATGAACTCGTTTAGTTGCGTCGCGCGCTCCGCCAGATCCCGCCGCGCTACCAGCCAGCCCAGCCGCCAACCGGTCATGCAGTACATTTTCGAGAACGACTGCACCACGATCACGGCATCGTCCCGCGTGGCGAGCTTCAGAATCGTCGGCGCGGGCGTGGTTGGCTTCGCGCCCGTGTAATACAACCGTTCGTAAACTTCGTCGGCAATCAGCCACAGCTTGTGCCGCCGCGTGAAATCAAGCAGCTTTTGCTGCTCGTCGAGGGTTGCCACCCATCCCAGCGGGTTCGACGGCGACGTGTAAATTAGCATCCGCGTTCGAGGCGTGACGGCGGCTTCGAGCGCTGCAAAATCGATCTGATAGCGATCGCCCACCAACGGATGTGGGATTTCGACCGCCACGGCATTCGCCATCGCAATATTCGATGCGCCGTTCGGCCACGCGGGCGTCAGCACCAGCGCTTCATCGCCTGGATCGAGCACGCAGCGGATGCTCACGTTGAGCGCCTGCACGCCCGATGCCGTGATCACGATCTCGCCCGCCGGATCGAGCGTCACGCCCTGCAACTCCAGGTAGTATCGCGCCAGCGCTTTACGAAGCGACGGCAGGCCGGCATTCTCGGTGTAGAAAGTGAAGCCGTCGGCCATGGCCTTTTGAGCCGCGCGCTTGATGTAGTCTGGCGTCGGCAAATTCGATTCGCCGAAATAAAGCTTCAAGACGCCATCCATGGACATCGCGATTTCGGCCAGTTCACGGATGCGGGAATTTGGAACGCGCAGCGCCGAGGCTGCAATGCTGGGGGTCATTCAGTTTCTAGTTTAACCGCAGGAGCGCTTTAAACTTTCGCGCGCCCTCACGACAGTCTTGAAAGCTTCCTCGGGATCGTGATTCAGCGCGGTCATGTGTCCCATCTTGCGCCCGGGCCGAGGTTCCAGCTTGCCGTAGAGATGCAGCTTCAGATCCGGAAACGAGCAGGCGGCTTTCCAATCCGGTTCGCCGCCCGACCACAGATCGCCCAAGAGGTTGGCCATCGCGGCCGGGCGATGCATGGCGGTCGACCCCAGTGGCAATCCGCATACCGCCCGCAACTGCTGCTCGAATTGGCTGGTGACGCAGGCGTCGACACTGACGTGGCCTGAGTTGTGAGGCCGCGGCGCCAGTTCATTGATCAAGAGTCCGCCGTCGCGCGTCACGAAGAATTCGACGCACAGCACGCCCACGACTCCCAACTTATCGAGAACGCAGCGCGTCATTTCTACTGCGTCATTTTCGACCTGTGGTGACACGCGCGCCGGCGCGATGGAAATATCGAGGATGTGCCGGCTGTGCTGATTCTCAATTGCGCCATAGTGGACAAAGGCGCCATCGTCGCCTCGCGCGGCCACAACCGAGATCTCGCGATCGAAATCGATGAATGCTTCGAGCACGGCTTCCTGACGGCCCAGCGTGTTCCATGCTTCGGCCACTCGGTCGGCGGAGTCGATGCGAAACTGGCCCTTGCCGTCGTAGCCGAACGCCGCCGTCTTCAGCACTGCGGGAAGGCCGAGCTCGTCCGCGGCTTTCTGCAAATCTTCGAGCGAGCGGATTTCGCGATACGGAGTGGTCGGCAATCCGATGCTCATCAAGAACGCTTTTTCCCGGATGCGCTGTTGCGTAGTGTGCAGAATCGATCCGCTAGGCCGCACTGGCGCGCATCGGGCGGCGGCCTCAGCGGTAGTGCTCAAGACGTTCTCGAACTCAAACGTGACCACGCTCACCTGGCTTGCGAACCTCGCCACGGCATCCAGGTCTTCGTATGAGGCCATCACTTCGAGGTCGGCAATCTGGCCAGTGGGCGTGTCCTGATCGGGTGAAAAGGTGTGAACGCGATAGCCCATGCGACGAGCGGCGATTGCGAACATGCGCCCCAGTTGCCCGCTCCCCAGTACGCCGATGGTGGCGCCCGGAAGAATCGGATCAATCACGCCAGTTCTTCCGCGCGTACTTTAGTGGCCTGCTCTTCGCGAAATGCACGCAGCTTCTTGCGCAGCGCTGGATCGTGATTGGCAAGCACCGCAACCGCCAGCAAAGCCGCGTTTGTCGCGCCTGCCTTTCCGATCGCGAGCGTTCCCACTGGAATGCCGCCGGGCATTTGAACGATCGATAGCAACGAGTCCATGCCCTTGAGCGATTGGCTTTCCACCGGAACACCGAACACAGGCAAAAGAGTGTTGGCTGCCACCATGCCAGGAAGATGAGCAGCGCCTCCGGCTCCAGCGATGATGACTTGAAGTCCGCGCGATTCCGCGCTCGACGCGTATTCAACCATCCAGTTGGGCGTGCGATGCGCCGACACCACCTTGGCTTCGTGCGGCACGCCAAAATGCGTCAGCATCTCGCTCGCATGGCGCATGGTCTCCCAGTCGGACTTGCTGCCCATGATGATGCCAACCAGCGGCTGCATTGGAACTACTGCCCTTGCGCGAGCGTGTAACCGGCGACGCCGTCGTAGCTGCGGAGTGATTCGGTTTTGACGATCTCGAGACCCAGATCGAGCACGCGGCCGAGCAACGCCACGGTGTGCCTGCCCGTGGTTCCGTTCTTCGACGAAAAGCGGCAGCGGTAGCTATCGGTGCAAAGCGTTTCGGACATTCCCTCCGGCCAGACTTTCACGCCGCGATTGTCGATCATGATGAGATCCAGGCCGTCGCCCGCGGCCTTCTTCGCGGCGTTCGCGAGCTTATTGGTATCGAGCGAGGGCCAAGCGATGTAAACGTCGATCCCATCCAGCGCAACCTTTGCAGGAACCTTCGCCGCCTCGCTCTTGTAAGTCTTGGCAGGCGCCTCGGAATAGTGCGCGGCTTTCAGCGTGTGCGGAGTCTTGCCGAGCCGCGCGACCACCGCTTGCCCGAACTCCTTGGTCCCGACCTTCTGCTTGCTGGCGCCTTCTTTGAAAATGTCGTAGGTGTGGATGCCGTCTTCCATCGTGCAGAGCCAGGCATTGTGCACCCGTTCGGCGATGTCCGGCTGATTGAGATGGACCAGCATCAGCACGCCGCCGAGCAGCAGGCCGGTTGGATTCGCGAGATTCTGATTCGCGCGCCGCGGCGCCGAACCGTGAATGGCTTCGAACATCGCACACTGCGATCCGATATTGGCCGAGCCCGCGAGGCCCACTGAGCCTGCGATCTGTGCCGCAACGTCCGAGAGAATATCTCCGTACAGATTCGGCATCACGATGACGTCGAACGCTTCGGGCGTATCGGCCAGCTTGGCTGCGCCGATGTCGACGATCCAGTGTTCCTTCTCGATGCCGGGATAATCCTGGCCTATCTCATCGAAGATTTTGTGGAACAGGCCGTCCGTCATCTTCATGATGTTGTCTTTGGTGAAGCACGTGATCTTCTTGCGATTGTGCTGCAGCGCGTATTCGAATCCGTAGCGGACGATGCGCTCGGTGCCCGGCCGTGTGATGATCTTCAGGCACTCCATCACGGTGTCGCTGAGCTGGTATTCCATGCCCGCGTAGCAGTCCTCTTCGTTCTCGCGCACGATGACCACATCCATCTTCGGGTGCTTGGTTTTTACGAAGGGGTGATAGGAAACGCACGGGCGAACGTTGGCGTAAAGCCCCAGCATCTTGCGCGTGGTGACGTTGAGGCTCTTGTAGCCGCCGCCTTGCGGAGTGGTGATCGGCGCTTTGTAAAAAACTTTGGTGCGGCGCAGCGATTCCCACGCGCTCGGTTCAATGCCGGTGGTGTTTCCGCGCAGGTATACTTTCTCACCAATCTCGATCACTTCGAGTTCAATTCGCGCTCCGGCTTCTTGGATGACGTGCAGCGAGGCCTGCATGATCTCGGGGCCGATTCCGTCGCCGTACGCGACCGTGACAGGGGATTTGTTGGACATAATTTGGGAAACACTAAAATACCACGCGGGACTGAGCGTCGGCGCGACGAGGAAGCCCGGTGTAGCGCTTAATCGCAGCGCAGGCTGGATGCTGGATCCACTTGGACCGCGCGTCGAGAAGGGAAGAAGGACGCGCCAGCGCCGAAACTGCGATGGTTATGACAACGGCAATATAGGCTTGCACATCAAAAAGATTCAGCATCACCAATTCCGAAGCGAACAGTTTTGCCACCCCCAGCGCCGCTAGGACGCCCAACGCAATGCCGATATATGCCAGCCGCATGGATTGCGACAGGACGAAGCGGACCACCCCGGCCACGCTGGCGCCCAACGCGATGCGAATCCCGATCTCCTTGGTGCGTTGACCGACCAAATACGACAGCACTCCATAAATTCCCGACACAGTAAGGGCCAGCGCCATGCCGCCCAGGAACGACGAAATCCAGAATGCGGCTCGGAATGGGTAAAGCTGCACGGCCAGAACCTGCTCCATCGGGTTGACCTGGTACACTGCGCCGGGAATCGTTTCAGCTAACGCAGTATCGATCTGAGTGCGCATGGCTTCCGCTTCGCCTTTCACGCGAACCAGCAAGGAACTGTTCATCGCGCGGCCCGGGCTCGTCGGGAAATACACAAAGGTGGAATCGATGCCGTCGCCCACCCAGCCGCTGATGACGTCGCGCGCAATTCCGATCACCCGGGCGCTTACGTAGGCGGGCAGCTTCTTGTGCCGATCGATCGCTGGATCGCGCGAGAGCCTCAGAGATTGGCCTATCGGATCCAGATTCGGCCAGAACCGTTTCGCCGTCGCTTCGCTCACGATTACTACTGGCGCCTCCGCTTGTCCTTCCTCACTGGTGAAGTTCCGGCCCCGCAATAGTGGGATTCGAAACACGTGAAAGTAATCCGGCGAGACAAAGTTGTACCCGGCTCGCATCTGCTGGGTGCTTCCGGAAGGCGAGACAGATACGTTGACAACCGATCCATACAGCGGCGCCCGGTAAACTATCGCAATGCTTTCCACCCAGGGCTCGCGACGCAATCGCTCCGCCGCGCGTGCCGCAAATCTTTCTTGCAGCCTGACGTCCAGAACACCCTCGGTGACGAAGTGCACGTCGCGGATGGCCATGGCTCGGCCATTCCGAAGCACCACGGCCGCGCAAATCAGCAGTAGCGTGCACACGGCGACTTGGCTCACCACCAAGGCGTTACGCAGGCGCGTGGGCCGAAGCTCATTGGTGAAGTCGCCGCGACTGGCTTGCACCAAGCCGACTCGCGTCGCTTGAATAGCAGGCGCGAGACCGAACCCAAGCGTGCAGATGAGGGCTGCGGCGAGCACAAACAGGAAGACACGATAGTCGGGTGCCAGGTCGACGACATGAACCAGCCGCGCCACTTCAGACGGCAGTGTCCGAAACATCAGCTTCTGGGCGAAGTCCACGGTAATTTCAGAAATCGCAA
>JBGPSX010000210.1:0-6941 GCA_041490325.1 Bryobacteraceae bacterium
CGATAACGGCGGCCCACCGTAGGCGGGAATTGGGGAACCGAGGTCGATGGAACAGCCGCCTTCGCTGAGTCAGATTGCATATCCAGGAACAGCGTTCTGGGAAGCGTCGGATTGGGATTCCTACCGGATGGTCGGCAACCCGGAAGTTATCCTCTTGGCCGCGTTTTCGCTTCGAATGCCCACTATGGATTCGAACCTGCAAGCAGGGAACTTACCAGTCCTGCTGAACGAGAGAGTCCTGTTTTCAGTACTGAAATGTTTGGCTCCCCAAACTGGATTCGAATTGTTGCATTGGGCCGACTAGCCCGTTTGATGCATCCTAAGAAACAGGACCGGCAATGCGTCCACCTGAGGAAGACCAGCCAGACCGGCGCCTGATTTGGAATGAGCTGCAAATGTTTTGGATGGACACTGACCCGAGCATCTTGCTCGAGGATGCGGCTCGAATTTGCGCGCAAAGCAAGTACTCGCTCTCAGAAATCGAGCAGATCTTTTGGAACGAAGTTCGGCCCGCCGTGCGGCCCAACTTGAAGACCGTAGCGGGCGAATGGACCGGTTTTGAAATCGGCTGGCTGTCGCAACAAATCTTGAAGGCCAACCGGTATGGCAGAAGGCTCCCGATCAAGTACTTTGATCGGGAATCGTGTGGTGGAAGAAGTTGTGTCACGAGATCGAGCGGATGCGGGAGGAACAGTCCCGGTAAGTGCGTTCACACGAGTGTGAACGCGGCACGCATGAGTGCGTGCGCCACGATGGGGTTGGTACGCTAGTAGTGATTCCCCGATGGATGAGAAGAAGATATTAAGCAAACTACGAGAGATTTGTCTGGTGTTGCCTAAGTCGAGTGAGACTACGACTTTTGGGCATCCCACTTTTCAGGTCGGCACCAAGACTTTTACGGTGCTCGAGACTTATCAAGGCGTGCTTTCCATTTGCGTGAAGGTGGGCAAGAACATGCAGCCGGTTTTTCTCGAGGACGACCGGTTCTATCGAACGCCTTACGTGGGCCAGCATGGGTGGGTGTCACTGCGCGCCAACACCAAGCTGGACTGGAAGGAGATCGCGGAGCTAGTGCGCGGCAGCTATGAGCTGGTCAGCGTGAAGAAGAGGCGCAGGTGACACCCGAGAGGGTCAGCCGTCGCGTTGCCCTCACGAGCATGTTGATCAGCGCGGGACTCGCGCTGTTGAAGATTACGGTCGGGTTGCAGGCGCATTCGACCGCGGTGGTTTCTGACGGGCTCGAGTCGGCCGGCGATGTGCTGGCGTCGGGGCTGGTGTTGCTGGGGCTGATTCTGGCCGCGAAGCCGCCTGACGCGCAGCATCCTTACGGGCACGGACGAGTGGAAATCCTGAGCGCGCTAGTGGTGGGGATGATGCTGGTAATCTCCGGATCGCTCATCGCACTGCGAGCGCTGGAGCGGGCTTCGGAGTCGCAACACGCGCCGGCTGCCTATGCTGTCTGGCCGCTGGCGGTCTCGATTGCGATCAAGAGTGTCCTGAGTGTCGCGAAGTGGCGCTACGGGCGGAAGATCAGCAGCAGCGCCCTGCAAGCGGACGCCTGGAACGACACGGTGGACATCGTCTCCGGATTCACGGCAATGATCGGTCTTGCACTGACGCTGTTCGATCCGAAGAAATTCTCGGCTGCGGATCACTATGGGGGCTCGGCGATCGGGTTGATCGTCATATTTCTCGGTGTGCGAATCGTGCGCGATACAATGCTGCAGTTGATGGATACTATGCCGGACCCTGAATTGATGGATCGGATTCGGAATGTTGCGCTGAGCGTGCCGGGAACCAAGGGAATCGAGAAATGTTACGCGCGCAAGACGGGTCTGCAGTGGCACGTGGATTTGCATCTGGAAGTGGACCCCGAAATGAGCGTGCTGCAGTCGCACGAACTGGCGACGCAGGTGCGCATCAAGGTCAAAGATACGCTGGACTGGGTGGCGGATGTGCTGGTCCACGTGGAGCCTTATCAGCCCGCTACAATTTCAAGCAGGTCGAATGGAAAATCGTGAAATTGCGCGGGTGCTGGCCGAGACCGCGGACTTGATGGAGATCGCCGGCGAGGACGGATTCCGGATCCGGAGCTATCGCAATGCGGCGTCGGCGATTGAGGGCTACCCGGAGCGCGTGGCCGATATTCTGGGCAATGCCGAACGGAAGGTCACTGATATTCCGGGCGTGGGCAAAGGCATTGCGTCGGTGCTGGATGAGATTTCCAAGCGCGGGTCGTTCGCAAAGCGGGATGCTTTGCTGGTTCAATTTCCGGCGAGTCTGCTGGAGCTGACCAAGATCCAGGGGTTGGGGCCGAAGGGCGTGGCGATGGTGTGGGAACACCATAAGATCGCGACCATCGATGAGCTGGAGCGGCTGTGCAAGGAGCAGAAGCTGCGCGAGCTGCCTCGGATGGGCGCGAAGCTCGAGGAGAAGGTGCTCAAGTCGATCGCTCAGTATCGACAGCGGACTGGACGGTTTTTGTTGAGCTTTGCGATGAAAACGGCCGATGAGTTGATCCCTTATCTGGCGGAGGGCGGCGGGCTGGAACAAATCGCGGCGGCGGGAAGTCTGCGGCGCGGTAAGGAAACGGTTGGCGACCTGGACCTGCTGGCGACCGGGCCTGGGGCGGCCAATGCGCTGGAGAGATTTGTGAATCATCCCAAGGCACATACTGTGCTGGGGCGGGGCGAAAACAAAGCCAGCATTCAATTCGGGCTGGAAGGTTTGCAAGTGGATCTGCGGGCGCTGGCGCATGAAAGCTACGGCGCCGCGATGCAGTATTTCACCGGGAGCAAGGAGCACAACATCCTGCTGCGGAGCCGCGCGCTGAAGCTCGGTCTGACGTTGAACGAATACGGCCTGTTCCGGCTGGAGAACGAGGAGCGGGTAGCGGGCGAGACGGAAGAAGAGGTTTATGGCAAGATCGGGCTGCGCTGGATTCCTCCCGAACTGCGCGAGAACTGCGGTGAAATCGACGCGGCGCTGGAGGATCGGCTGCCCAAGCTGATCGAGGCTTCCGACATTCGCGGCGATCTGCACATGCACACCACCGAGACGGACGGACGGGCGACGCTCGAAGAGATGGCGGAGGCGGCTCGTGCGCTGGGCTACCAGTACATCGCGATCACGGATCACTCGAAGGCGCTGGCTATGGCGAACGGCCTGGATGAGACGCGCGCGGTGGCGTTCGCGAAACGTGTGCGCGAGCTGAATCGGACCGGGCTGGCTATCCGGATTTTTTCGGGGCTGGAGTGCGATATCCGGCGCGACGGCGGTATGGATCTCGCGGAAGACGCACTGGCGGAGCTGGACATCGTGATCGGAAGCGTGCACAGTCATATGAACCTGGAAGCGGCGGAGATGACGGACCGGTTGATGCGCGCGCTGGAATCGCCGAATATCAGGGTGCTGGGCCATCCGACCGGGCGGATGTTGCTGAATCGCGATCCGTTTCCGTTCGACTTCGAACGCGTGGCCGGTGAAGCGGTGCGGCGGAACGTGTATCTGGAGATCAACGGGAGCCCGGAGCGGCTGGACTTGAGCAGCGCGATGGTGCGAACGGCCAAGGGGATGGGGGCGAAGTTCGCCATCTCGACCGATTCGCATCAGACCAAGCACCTGGCGATCAACATGAAATATGGCGTCATTACGGCGCGGCGCGGGTGGCTGGAGGCGCGCGATGTTTTGAACGCGCTGCCGGTGGAACAGTTCGCGGAAGCGATCCGAAAATCCTAACAATCATGAAAATCATTTCGACAAAAGAAAAGTATCGGAACGATTTGTTCTCTGTTTCCGAAGAGCATGCGGTGGAGCCGGGAGGATTTGAGATCAAGCGGGCCATCGTGCATCACAATGGTTCGGCGGTGATGATGGCCGTGGACGCTCGCAAGCGTATCTTGCTGGTGAGGCAGTATCGCTTGCCGGCGCGGAACTATTTGTGGGAATTACCGGCTGGGCGGGTGGATCCGGGCGAGACTCCGCTAAAGGCGGCCAGGCGTGAACTGGTGGAGGAGACTGGGTATCGCGCTAAGACGTGGAAGAAACTGGTTGCGTTTTATCCGAGTCCTGGATATGTGGCGGAGAAGATGACCATTTTTCTTGCGACTGATCTGAGGGACGGCGAGGCGACTCCGATGGAGGATGAACGGATCGAGACGCGATGGTTCACGGCTAAAGAGGTGGATGCGGGTATTCGGTCGGGGAAGATTGTTGATGCTAAGACGATGATTGGGTATTGTGCTTGGAGGCGGGGAGCGGACTGAAAGTCCGCTGCAGGCTGCCACACCAAGCGTTCGCATGAGTGCGAACGCGGCACGCAGGAGTGCGTGCGCCACGGGTTAGCCGATTAGTTCGGCTAGTTTGTGGCGTATCGCGGCGGGGGAGTAGGGTTTCGAGAAATAGGCGTTGGCGCCCAAGCCTGCTACGCGGGCGGGAACGCGCGGGTCGCTGTCGCCGCTGATTACCAGGATCGGCAGCGAGGAGCGCTTGGGCTGGGAGCGAACTGCTTCGATCAGTTCGAACCCGTCCATGCGGGGGAGCCGAAGATCGGTCACCAGAGCGCAGACGTCGTGGGCTGCCATGCACTGCAAGGCTTCTTCGGCGGTGGCGACGGATCGAACGGCCAGATTGGGAAGTTCCGTTAGAGCGACTTCCAGAGTGTCCCGGCAGATTTCCGCATCTTCAACGATCAAGACAATGCGATTCATGATGAGCTATGGCAGGAATCGATAGCCTACTCCATGAACAGTGAGGAAGTGCCGCGGCCGGCCGGAATCGGGTTCGAGCTTTTGGCGCAACCGCACCACGTGCGCATCGACGGTGCGCGTGTGGGGGAACCAATCGTATCCCCAAACCGAGTTGAGAATCATGTCACGCGTCAAGGCGCGATCGGGATTTTGAAGAAAATAAGTCAGCAAATTGTATTCGGCGCGGGTTAGTTTGAGCTCCTGGCCGTGTTTGGCGACGGTGCGCCGGGTGAGGTCGACCTCTACGTCGGAAAACTCCAGCACTTTGGTTTCTTCGGGTGAAGCGCGGCGCAGGAGAGCGTGAATTCGCGCCAGCAACTCGCGAACGCCGAAGGGTTTGACAACGTAATCGTCGGCGCCGATGTCGAGCAATTGAACTTTGTCCATTTCACTGCCGGCGGCGCTCATGACGATCAGCGGTGTCGTCATGCCTCGAGCGCGGATCTGTTTGCAGACCTCAATACCGCTGAGTCCGGGCATGCGGAGATCGACCAGGATGAGGCCGGGCCGCAGTGTAACAGCCTGGTTGAAGCCGGCTCGTCCATCACCGGCCAGCACGGCGCGGAATCCTTCCTGCTCGAGCATGACGCCGATGGTGTCGCGAAGACTGCGATCATCGTCGATGACGAGAACGGTTTGCATGCAACGCCAACATCTGAAGCCGCTGGTTCGAGCGCGGCTCAGTTACAGGAATTGTATCCGAGTTTCACCGGAACATCTTTGAATAATCGAAGCGTTTGGTCCTTTTTACAACACTTTTACAAGTCGGCAATGAGCGGCAGGGGAACGGCTTAGACTCATAGATACGATGCCATGGCCGGTTCTGTTGATGGTCCGCGAGCTGGACCTGGGAGGGAGCGAGCGCCAACTCACTGTGATCGCCAAGGCGCTGGATCGCGCTCGATTCGAGCCGTACGTGGGATGCTTTCGACCAGCGGGCGTGCGCGGCCGGGAACTGGATGCGGCCGGCGTTCCGATTATCCACTTGCCGGTGTATTCTTTCGCCTCGCTGGGAGCGCTGGCGGGCGCGTGGCAGTTTGCCCGATTCGTTCGGAGCCGGAAGATTCGTCTGGTTCACAGCTTCGATTACCCTCTAACCGTGTTCGCGGTGCCGGCAGCCCGGTTGTTGACTCAGGCGCTCGCCGTTTCGAGCCAGCGTTCGCATCGCGAGTTGATTCCGCGCAGCTACCGCCGGCTGGTTCGTGGAACCGATCGGCTGGCGGATGCCATCGTAGTGAATTGTGAATTCGTGAGGAAGCATCTCGAAGAAGACGAAGGAGTACCGCCGGGCCGGATTCAACTTTGTTACAACGGCATCGATCTCGAGGAGTTTCGACCGGGTGACAGTCCGCGGCCGGCGGCGCTGGCTCCCGACGCTTTTGTGATCGGCGTGGTGTGCACGTTGCGTCCTGAGAAGGGCCTGCTGACGCTGCTCGACGCGTTTGCGCGAGTCCGGCGCGCGCGCGCAGCCATGAAACTGGTGTTGGTGGGGAGCGGATCGATGCTGGAAACGCTACAGTCACGGGCCGCTGCCTTGGGAATCTCCGGAGATTGCGTGTTTGCCGGAGCAACGGAACACGTGGCCGAGTGGCTGCGGGCGATGGATATTTTCGTGCTGCCGTCACTCTCGGAAGCATTGTCGAATTCGCTGATGGAGGCGATGGCCTGCGGTTGCTGCTCGGTGGCGAGCGATATTGGCGGGAATCCGGAACTCATTCGCAGCGGGGAAACAGGCCTCCTGTTTGAAGCGGGCGATGTGGCCGGGTTGGGAACGGCGCTGGAGTTGTTGATCGCAAACGACGGGCTGCGCAGGCGGCTGGGGCAGGCGGGAACACAATCGATCCAACGGCATTTTTCGAACCAGGCGTCGGCGGAACGAATGGGAGAAATCTATGCCGATCTGATCGAGCGGCGCGAACGAGGGCGGGCTTGATTTTTGGGTGACGCTGGCGTTGGCGGCATCAGATGGCGCACTTCGCCGGGCGTGAGTTCACGATATTTTCCGATGGGAAGGTCGCCAATTCGCAAACTGCCGATTTCGATTCGTACCAGCTTCAGCACTCTGCTGTCGACAGCTTCGATCATGCGCCGAACCTGCCGGTTGCGTCCTTCGCGAATCGTGATTTCGAGGAAAGTATGGCGGGTGGAATCACGAACGCGTTTCACCACGGCCGGCTGCGTTGGACCGTCGGA